>NZ_JBKOOL010000080.1:0-25052 GCF_046764065.1 Nocardia sp. NPDC002869 | reverse complement strand
CGATCGGGATGATCAGCCCGATCGCTTACGAACATTCACTCTCCGCGGCAGCTACAGCTGCTTGATCCCCTGTCCACTATTCGGGGTGAACCTCAGTTATAGCGGAGATCGAAAAAGCCGGGGGCAAGGTCGAAGAGGTCTCGGGTAAGCCGGGTGTGTTCACGGTCAAAGCCGAGAACATCCAACAGGTTATCGACCAGGTCAACCACCTGATAGAAGCGAAGATCCCGGACAAGAAGGTCACGGTCACCTTCGAACAGGCAACAGCGGCTCTGGGACCCTATGCGGGTCTGTACACCCCGATTCCGGCCCGTGCGAACGGTGGCCCGGTCTTCGGTCCGGGTGGTCCCAAGTCGGATTCGATCCTGACTGCTCTTTCGAATAACGAGCATGTCATCCCGTCTGCGGAGGTGGACGCAGCCGGGGGACATTCGGCTATCTACCGGATCCGTGAAGCTATCCGTAACGGTGTCCCGCTCGTCAAACGAGCCGAAGGCGGCCCGGTCGGAATCGAAGATGCCATCAAGGCAGCTCGATCCGTCGAAGGAAATAAATACGAGTGGGGCGGTACCGGTCCGCTGAACTTCGATTGCTCCGGTTTTGTTGGCTGGTTGCAGCAAATAGCTATGGGCATCCTCGGATCCACCAAACGGCTGTACACAACCATGTCGCTGCTTGCTGGCGCAACTGCGGGCTTGGAATCCGGTTTGGGACCCTCGGGTACCTATTTCCAGGTTGGTGTCTCTGATGCGCATATGGCGGCCACTATCGACGGTCACCCTGTCGAGTCCGGCGGCGCTCATGGCACCTCCGGTATCGGGGGCGGCCGTGCTGGTGCTTTGCATCCGGATCTTCCGAGGAAGTTCCATCTGCCGAACGCTTTGATCGAAGGTTGGAACGGCCGGTCTAAAGCTCGTAAAAACGAGTGGACCGAGTCGGATCAACTCGAGCTTGAAGATTTGAAGCTGGATGTCACTGAGGCTCGGGAACGCCGAGACGAGGTGTATGCGGATCCGGATTCGACGGACACCGATCGGCAGCGTGCGGACCTCAATGTTCGTAAGGCTGAACAGAAGGTTGTGGACAAGACCGCGAAGCGGGACGGCTCCAACGAGGACGATCCCGATAGACCGGCTCCGGAAGCCCCCGCGTTGGCTCGTGCCTTCTCGGAGGAGGAAGCCGACCGTATCGACAAGCTCTCGGCTATCGAAGACGCCCGGGAGAACCGGAACAAGGTCTACGACGATCCGGACGCCAGCGACCTTGACCGGCTGAAGGCGGACGCGGAGCTGTCGCGGGCACTCCAGGATGCGGACGCTACGGGCAACAGCCCGGGAAGTATCCGGGACGTGTTCACCAACGCGGCTAGCGGTCTGGCGGGTATCGCGTACGACGCGTTCAAAGCCCAGTTGCCGGACGCTATCGGTTCGTCGCACTGGTGGGACGTTGCCGACGAGGGTCTGAAACTTCAATCGGACTCCAAGACCGGATCCATCTCCGACGCGGTCAAAGCCTCGGTCGGTTCGGTGGGCACGTTCTCCCAGGACGATATAGACGCACAACTGGGATTCGTTCCCGGCTCTGCCGGTGTCGTCCCGCTGTGGGCTCAGCAGTTGTTCAAGAACGTAAAGGTGTTCGACAACGGTGGTTGGCTGGAACCGGGACAGATGGGTATCAACCTGTCGAAGTCTCCGGAACCGATCTTCAACTCTCCGGAACAACTCAGGAAGTTCGCCGGGAACCTCGCACCCGCTCAGGCGGGCGGAGGTGGTCTGACTGAGCAGGATGTTGTCCGGCTGCTGGCGTTGCGCCCGGCGTACACGATTCAGACATCAGACGTCCGGGGAGCCATGCAAGAAATCCGAGTGGATCAGAAGCGGCAAATGGTCGCATTCAACCTGAGACGGTGACCGGCCGAGACCTATCGACTTGATAGGTCTCGGATTGGTAACACATCAAAATGATAGGTCAACTTCGGTTTGACCAGTTCAGTAAGGCCGTATACGACCGGGTCAGTCGGATTGACGCCCCCGGTGTGCCGGGTGACCGTTGGCTGAACCAACGGCTACCTCCCTGAGGGCACCCACTTTTCGGGTACCCTCAGCGCTTCCCTAGTCGGTACTGGCTGATCCGGGCACGGGTGAGCCCGGTTGCGTCGGCAATCCTCTGGCCGATACCCCTGTCGCCCGCCTCGAACGCTTGGCGCACCAGTTCGCCGAACTCCTGGTCTAGCTCGTCTATGGCGTCGGTGTGGGCTTGGCGGGTCTGCCGGTTCTGTTTCATCTTCCGAATAAGTTCGTCCAACACGCTTGACATATTAACACCGCGACTGATTTTCCATAGTTCGCTAAGCGCGCTTGACGTTCTGTGTAGGTGGTGGCTAATGTCGGCTTCACAACGAGAAAAACCCGGAGAGCGGGTGCAACCGCTCTCCGGGTGTGTTGAAACCTACCCAGGCTATGAGGAGATTTCAGTGACCAGCGTAGACCCAACCACTCGCAACGAGTACGACGACCGGATTACCCGATGGGCGGACCGGCTCGATTCCCTCACCAGCGACCAGGCCGAAGGCTGGGAGTGCATCACCGGGTGTGGGTACAACCAGTTGCGCGACCGTGACCCGGATCGGCCGATGTACCCGGCGGGTTTCGGCCCGCACGGCGGACAGGTGTTCGTGTGCTCCCGCTGCGATGATGCCGACCGCAACCAGACTGCGGATCCTATGGGTTCTGCAACATCTCGGGCCCTGACGGCGGTAGACATGCCGAAAGCTTCGAGCGGTGAGGATGCGGGGATGAACGACGAACAACCAGGCTTCGAGGTCGAAGGCGGAACCCCGTGTGAAGGGGTCGAGATTGTCAGTCCTTGGATGCTGTACGCGAACACGTACGTGATGCACGGCTCGAAATTCCTGCTGGAAGCTCGGTCGCCGTTGGTGAAACTCGACAGTGTGTTGTACGCGCCGGTTGCCGCGTATTTGGCGGAGCATCCCGACGCGGTTTTGGTGTGGGAAGAAACCAGGCCGGAAGAACATATGGCTTGGGGTGAAGTGGTGTCGCGGTTGTGGCTTATCGGGGATGCCGATTAGAACCCCCTGATTCGCCCGTAGGCGGATTTCCGGACGTTGGGCGCGCGGGGTTGTGCGCCTTTCGTCATTTCTGGAGAAAGAAGAGAGATGAAAAGCGTATTCATACATAAAGGTGACCGGTTACCGGTTTGGGCTTTGGTTCGTGACCTGAACATGCCGGAACACAAGGTTATTGCACTGCTGGACCGGTTGGAACTGCCGGTGATGATCTGGCCCAACGGTGAACGGACCACTTCGAAGGACGGCTTCCGACGCGTGCTTTTGGCCGCTGTCGGCTTGCCGGTGGAATAGTTAACACAAACGACAGGGCGATAGGCCACTATGACAAACGAAACGAACAGTAAAAGATTCCCGATCAAACACTATGGGGAACTCGGGGCCGATGGCCCCACCGGAACGCTTTACGCGTCGCTCCCGATGGAACTTGCCCGAGACCGGGAGCTGACAGCGGCAGCCCGATCGGTAGCTCTCTATGTGTGGTCTCATACCGAGAAATGGAAGACATCGGCCGTAGAGATTGCCGAAAAGCTGGATATGCACCGGACGACCGTAAGCAAGGCCCTGAGCAATCTTCAGGCTCGCGGGTGGTTGGTTCGCCAGCCGTACGGCCGGACGGGGTTGAAGCAGAGTCACGAGGTCTGGCACATCCAGTTGTCGAACACCCGGTTTACCCCGGAGGAGGTCGAACGACTGTCGGCGACGGTCTACCTGCCCGATCCAGAGGGGGTGTCGGAAAAACCGACACCATCAGAGGTACCGTGTCGAGAAAACCGACACCCCCCTGTCGAAAAAAGTGACACCCACCGTGCTGAAAAAACCGACACCAAAGTAGTGGACTCTTCTAGTAGTGGATTCACCAGAAGTGAATCCACTCTAGTAGTGCATCGACTGGATGAAGAGATTGGATCCGGCTTGGAACCGGATCCGCTACGACTGACGGAAGAACCGAAGTGACCGGTCCCCGATAGTGCGACCACCCGGTTTCAGAGTCCGAGCGTTGTCATCGGTATTCAGTTGATGTCGCAGCCCACCGGGTGGTGGGTGTGGGTGCAGGCCGCAGCGTACTCGGCCGGGGTCAGATAGCCCAGCGCCGAATGCCGGTGCCGGTGGTTGTGCTCGTGTTTGAAGTCGCCGATCACTACCCGCGCTTCGAGCAGGCTCGTCCAGTGGTTCCGGTTCAGGCACTCGACCCGCAGGCGCCGGTTGAACGACTCGACGAACCCGTTGTTCCAGGGCGTGCCCGGCGGGATATAGGAGATACCCACCCTGTCCTCACAAAACGATTGCAGTGCTGCAGAAATCATTTCCGGGCCGTTGTCGCACCGCAGCACTTTCGGCGTCCCGTGGGCAGCGAAGACCCGCTCCAGTTCGGCCACCAGGTGTTCCCCGGTGATCGAACGCTCGACCAGGTGCAACAGTGATTCGCGGGTGTGCTCGTCGATCATCGACGCGATCTTCACCGCCCGCCCGTCGACGGTGGAGTCGAACTGGAAATCCAGCGCCCACACCACCCGTGGTGCGTCCGCAGCCACCGGCGGGATCGACGAGACACCGGCGCGTTTGCGCGGATGGTGCGTGCGGACCTGCAAGCCCTCGCACCGCCACAGCCGGTGCACCCGCTTGATGTTGATCCGTTGGCCTTCGTCGAACCGCAGCGCCGACCAAGCCCTGCGGAACCCGTGACACGGATGTTTGGCCGCATAGCTGCGGAGCCACGCCCGTGTCCCGGCATCGGGATCAGCGGGTGTCTGCGCCGCCGGCAGCCGCCGATACGTCGACCGCGCGAGCCCAACGACCTTGCATGCGAACCGCTCCGACATGCCCATAACCTCCCGGAGCATATCGGCGGCTCGCCGCTTGGCCGCTGGGCCTAGAATTTTCCCTTGCTGATCTCGCGCAGCGCGTCTTTCTCCAACTCCGCATCGGCCAGCAGGCGCTTGAGCCTGGCGTTCTGTTCCCTCAGCTCTTTGAGTTCCTTGGCGGCATCGGTGTCCATACCGCCGTACTGGCGGCGCCAGTTATAGAGCGTCGCCGCCGATACCCCCAGGTCAGCGGCGATCTGCTCACCGGTCAAGCCTTCCGCGGCCAGTTCATCGGCGCGCCGGAGCTTGCGCACGATGTCCTCCGCAGAATGCCGTTTCCGTCCAGCCATGGTCTCTATCGTCCCTTCCGGCCCTCACCAGGGCCAATGGGACTCTAATTCCGACTGGTCACATCTATTGGGAGCGGGTCACTTGGTCTGCCGTGCATCATCGGTCGAGGCAGCGCTCCCGTACCACCAGGTCGATGAGTGCGCCGGGGTGTGGATCGGGTTCGGTGAGGTGGGTGGTCGCGGAATCGGTGGGCCGGTATATCGCCTGCGTGCGGGAGCCGGGCGTGATGATCGCGGCTGGGCCCGAAGGCCGGAGGCCCGTTCCGCCATCCCCGGAGGCGATCGGAGACCATATCCCTCGGACAGCCGACCGCACACCGCATGCGGCGCAGCCGGCGAGTTTCAGGCATGAACGACGTGACTGCAGGCCTTCGACCTGCGACGCCGGTGAGACACCGCGGCCGGCCAGCCGGTTGTCCCCCCTCTGCGGGTGGCCGGGCGCGGAGGGGCGGGCGAACAACCTTTCGCTCGGCGAGAAGATTCTTCGGTGCGCAGGCGCCTATTCGCCTGCCAGGTCCGCGGGGATCGGGTCGCCGTCGGCCAGGGCTTCGAAGAAGCGGCTTGCGTCGGGGTCGGCCCAGAGGAGGACGTTTCCGCTGTCGGTATCGGCGAAACCGCCGACCGGGACCGTGGTGGCGAGGGTGTCGCCGCGCAGTGCCCAGGCGAGGCGGGCCAGGTCCCAGATGTGGTCGTTCTTGTCCACGGTCAGTGAACCGGCGGTGTCGCGGGCCATCGGCCACAGGGCGAAGGGGTTGACCAGGGTGGCGGGACTGGTCGCCTTCTCCAGCAGGGCCGACAGGAACAGGCGCTGGTTGTTCATCCGGTCGATATCGGCGAGGGCGGTGGCGCGGCTGCGGACGAAACCGAGGGCCTGCGGGCCGTTCAGTTCCTGACAGCCGGCCGGGAGGTCGATACCGGCCAGGGGGTCGTTGATGGCCTGCGGCACGCAGATGTCGATACCGCCCAGCGCGTCCACGACGCCGGCGAAACCGGCGAAACCGATCTCCGCGTAGTGGTCGATGTGCAGCCCGGTCGCGATCTCCACTGTTTCGGCCAGCAGCGGTGCGCCGCCGAAGGCGAACGAGGCATTCAACTTGTCCTGGCCGTAACCCGGAATATCGACGTAGGAGTCGCGGGGCAGGCTCACCAGCGTGGTGCGGCCCGATGGTGGGACGTGCACCAGGATGATCGTGTCGGTGCGCGGATCGCCGACCTCGCCGCCGGTGGCCAGACCGCTGGTCTGCTCCTCGGAGAGTCCGGCCCGGCTGTCCGAGCCCACCAGCAGCCAGTTGGTGCCGGCGGTGTTGCCGACCCGGTCCTCGTAGTCGGTGAGCGCGTCGATGCGGGTGAGCGAACCGTCGAGCTTCACGACCCCGTAGACGAGCAGGGCCAGCAGAGTCAGCAGGATTGCCAGGAACCAGCGGCCGATATGGCGTTTACGGCGCGGACGCCGGGGCGGGGGCGCTGCCGGGCGGCGGCCCGGTGGGTTCCCCGTCGGCGGCGGCCGGCGGCGGCCGTCGCGGTAGGGGACCGGGCGTTGGGTAGGGGCGTGGTCGCCTTCGCGGTACGGCACCGGACGTTGCGTCGGGGGTTTGCCGCCGCGGCCCGGCGCGAGTGGCCGGGCGGGGGGAGCGTTACGACCCTGCGAACTCTGTGACCAGGCCCGGGGCGGTTCGTAGCGTTCGGTGGGGCGGCCCGGCTGTCCCGGGCCGGGATTACGGCGCATGACCTGCGGCGGTTCTACCGGGGGACGAGCACTCTGCGGAGGGGGCCGGCGCGCGCCGGCTCGTCCGGGTCCCCCGCTGTGCGGCGGCACCCGGCGCATACGTGGGTCGTCGCCGTTCATCATCATCAAACTGTACTTATCGATCGGGGCCTGTTCTGTCAGCGTCGGCGACGTCCGTTCGACCCGCAGGTGAGCGCCCTGCGCCGGTATAGACGGCTTACCCCGCTAGGGCAGCCAGGACACCCGGCCGTGCAGCAACCCGTAGCCGACATAGGCCACTACGTCGATCACGGCGTGCGCGATGATCAGCGGCCACAGCCGGCCGGTGCGTTGCCAGAACCGGCCGAAGATCACCCCCATCACCACATTGCCGAGCCCGCCGCCCAGCCCCTGGTAGAGGTGATAGCTCCCGCGCAGCAGCGCGGACGCGGCCAGCGCCGAATTGTCCGACCAGCCCAGTGCGCGCAGGCGGGTCAGCAGAAAGGCCACCACCACGATCTCCTCGGCCGCCGAATTCGCGCAGGCCGAGAGCACGAGGGCGGGAATGCGCCACCAGTGGTCGCTCAATGCGTCGGGCACGATCGTCACATTCACGCCGAGCGACTGCGCGATCAGATACAACCCCAGACCGGGCAGCCCGATGACGGCGGCGAGCGCCAGACCGTACAACCCGTCCGGCCGGAAACGGGCACGCGCGAGTCCGATCGCCCGCGGACCGATACCGCTACGCCACAGCAGGTAGAGCGCCAGTCCCGCCCACGCCGCCAAACGCAGGACCCCGAGCAGTTGGAAGAGCAGATCGATGAAGGACTGGGTGGCCCGCGACGAGTTCAGCGCGATTGTCTGCTCGCCGACGCCGCCCGGCGCGAGCGCGCTCTCCAGCAGTGACAGCGCCGCGTTCATACCGCTGAGCCCGAAGGTCACACCGAGGAGGACCAGGATCTCGAGCCGGATCCCCCGCTGCTCCCCGGTCCGGTCGTCGACCGGGCTGCTCTCACGCATACCCAGAATCTACGTCCCGAGGGGCCGGTCACCGCGCCGTAGGCGGCGGCGATCGGGTCAGCCGCGGCGCAGGCCGTTGAGGAAGGGGCAGCCGGCCAGAGTGCGGACGGCGCGTCCCAGTGCTTCGATGTCGCCGGCCGGGGTCGCGAAGGGGAGGCGGAAATCGTGGTCGCCGTCGATACCTTCGATGCGCAGAGTGAGGCCGTAGCGGTCGATGGCCAGGGGGTGGATGCGGCCGTGGCGGAGTTTCGCCGGTAGATGCCGGGCCAGCTGGGCGACCACGTCGGCGTGGTCGGCCTCGAGGTGTTGGAGCCAGGCCGATTCCATTCCGCAGAAGGGGTCGGGAGCGGCCAGCCGCAATTCGTCCACACAGACGGATTCGGCTCCGGAGGAGTCCGCCACCACGGCCGAGTTCAGTACCAGGCGCAGCAGGGTGGTGGTGTGGCCGATATCGAGCAGGCCGGGATGCGGGTGTTCCTCGGCGACAGCGCTGACCAGTGTCCGCTCGGCGCGGGCCGGTACCCCACGGATCCAGCCGCGCAACCAGACCAGGGTCCGGACCGGTTCACGCAGGGGAAGCGGCGCGTGGTCGGTGAGTTCGAGGACGGCGGGTGCGCCGGCGATGGCGGTGTTCGCCGCGCACACGGCCGCGCTGTCGTTGGGTACCGCGATCACCACGTCGCCGCATCGGCGCAGGAAATGCACCGATACCGGCGTCGGGTCCGCGCCGGGGAGGGCGAGCACCGCCTGTTCGGCATGCACGCAGGCGCTGCGGACACGTTCGGCGGTGGACGGGGCGGGTGCGGCGGCGATCGGCGCCATCGGTACCTCCATTGCGGGCGTGCCCGACTTCACAAGCTTCGATTTAGGTAAACCTAAGCTAAGTTAAAGTCGGATGTGACGCAAGGGCATCGATGGTGCAGGCACCGGCGGATGTGACCGGCCGTCCCTGTTCGGGGGGTATGCGCGGTGGGGTTGCGGGCATCCCGGGCATACGATCTCGGTGTGGTAGCTGGTGAATCGCAGCCGGTACTTGTCGAACTGACCGTCCCGAAGCGCACGACCGAACGCGGACTCGTCGACGGCCTGGTGGTCCCGACCGGAACGTTCGCCGGGGTGCGGATGGTCGAGCCGGCCCTGTCCGACGAAGGGGTCGCCGACCTGCTGGCCGAGGTCGCGCACAGCCCGGACGGCTTCGCGGCCCGCGGCGATACCGCCGCCCGCGCGCTCGCCATCGTCGCCGCCACCGCCGCCGCGCTGTGCGGCGACGATATCCGCACCGCCCTGCGCAGCCCGGATACCGACTTCCTGTCCGGCCTCTCCGGGGGCGCGGTCGATGCGGTCCGCGAGGTGCTGCTCGGGATCGAGAGCGACGAGCCCGCCGAACTGGAGCAGACGCTGCGGGCCGCGCTGAGCTGACCGGAGTGGCCCCGCAGGCGACGGTCCGGTATCGCGGGCACGCGCTCGAACCCGGCTCCGAGGGGCCGTCGCTAGTGATCCGGTCCGGTGTCCGCGTCACCGGGCCCGACCTGTTCAAGGTCTCGCGATCGTCCGGATCCCGTGGTCGGCGGACCCGGCGCACGCACCAGTAGTCTCGTAGACGTGCCGCGTATCGCGTATTTCGGTCCGTCCGGAACCTTCACCGAGATGGCCCTCGCCGAATTCGAGAGCTCGGGGTCCTTCGACGGGCCGGTCGAGCGGATCGCCGCGCCCAGCCAGTCCGCCGCCCTGGACCTGGTCCGGGCAGGCGAGGTGACCGCGGCGGTGGTGCCGATCGAGAGTTCTGTCGAAGGCTCCATCTCGGCGACTCTCGATTCGCTGGCGATCGGGCCCCGGCTGCAGATCATCGCCGAGGTCGAACTGGAGGTGACCTTCACCATCGTCGCGCGTCCGGGCACCGAGATCGGCGCGGTGCGCACGCTGGCGGCGTATCCGGTCGCGCTCGCTCAGGTCAGGCAGTGGGTCCAGCGGACCTGGGGCGAGGTGGCGTTGCACACCTCGAGCTCGAATGCCGCCGCCGCCGAAGATGTGCGGGCCGGGCTGGCCGACGCCGGGGTTTCCACCATGCTCGCGGGGGAGCGGCTCGGACTGATCGCGCTGGCATCGGGCGTCGCCGACCACGAGCAGGCGGTCACCCGGTTCGTTCTGGTCACCGCTCCGCGGGTGGCGCCGGCCCCCACCGGCGCCGACCGGACCTCCATCGTGCTCGAGGAACTGCCGAATATGCCCGGCTCGCTGATGCGCGCTTTCGCCGAATTCGCGACCCGCGGTGTCGACCTCACCCGGATCGAATCCCGGCCCACCCGTACCGGTATGGGCACCTACCGCTTCTACCTGGACTGTGTCGGCCATATCGAAGACGCCGCGGTGGCCGAGGCGCTCAAAGCGCTGCACCGCACCGCGCGTATCCGGTTCCTCGGATCCTGGCCGGCCACCTCGGCGACGGGCACCCCGCCGCCGTCGGACGAGGACGCCGCGATCTGGTTGACCCAGCTTCGCAAGGGGGTAGCCGACCTGTGATGCGGTACTGCGATACCTCCGCCTTCGCTACGGCCTCCGCGGACCGCATGCAACGGTTTCGAGGAGGCGCTGTGACACGGTACCTCGGCCTTCGCTACGGCCTCCGCGGACCACATGTAACAGCTTCGAAGGAGACGCCGTGAGCGCGAAACTGATCTTGGTGCGACACGGGGAGACCGAAGGCAATGTCGCCAAGATCCTGGACACCAAACTCCCCGGCCTCCCGCTGACCGAGCGTGGCGTGGCGCAGGCCAAGGCATTCGGTTCGGCGCTGACCGCCCCGCCGCGTGCGCTGTTCCACTCCCGGGCTCTGCGCGCTCGCCAGACGGCCGGCTATATCGAGGCCGCTACCGGTGTGACCGCGACAGAGCGCGACGGCGTACACGAGGTGCAGCTGGGTGCTCTGGACGGGCTGAACACCAAAGAGGCCCACGACCGGTTCCAGGCTGTGTATCGCTTGTGGCACGAGGGCCGGTTGGACGAGCGCATCGACGGCGGCGAAACCGCGCAGGAGGTGCTGGATCGCTTCGTCCCGGCGGTGACCGAGCTGCGGACCGAGTTCCTCGACGGTAACGACAGCGGCGACATTCTGGTCGTCACCCACGGCGCCGCCATGCGATTGGTCGGCAGGTTCCTCGCCGGGGTGGCGCCACCGTTCACCACCAACAACCACCTGGACAACACCGAGACGATCGAACTCGTCCCGCGCCCGGACGGCGGCTGGGAGTGCGTCCGCTGGGGTCGGTTCACTCCGCCGTTCGGGGTGAAGGCGGAAGCCGGCGCCGACGACCCGATGGGCTGAGGCCGCCTAGGCGAGGTTCGGGCTCCGCGGGAACTCGGCGCGTTCGGGCAGCGAGTTGATCAGATCCTGGAGCGCGATCCGGAGCCGGGCATCGGTGCCACTGCTGAACGAGGTCCATTTGGTGCCGTCATCGGCCAGGCTGGCCGTCGCGATGAATCGGCCCGCCCGGGTATCGAATACGGCGATATGGTTTTCCGCGATATCGCGGCTCGCGTCGCCGTACACCACACCGACGATCTCCGCGTGCGAGTCGCAGTGCGCCATCGCCGAGGCGATCGCCTGCGCGTCCCGCGGGGGATTACCGACCTTCGACAGCCGGGCGGCGGTGGCCGTCGGATCTCCCGCGTCGTCGAAGATGGGCACGAGTTGCTCGGTGGGCGCGTTCATCCCGGTGAGTTCCAGTGCCTCGGCCGGGCCGAGCGCCATGATGACAGGGCCGGGCAGATCCTCGGCCGCCTCGTCGATCACATAGGTCTGCGGGCCGCGCAGGGCCACGGTCACCAGGTCGTCACCCTTTGCCAGGCACATCCGGCTCACCTGCCCGGCGACGATCAGGCGCAGTGCGACCACCCAGTGCGGCCGGTACAGGCCGCGGAGGCGTTCCGCGAGTTCCGGATGAATTCGTTCACCGTCCAACAGGTCCCGGTCGGTGAGCGACCGGGCCGCGGCGTCCATCGCGGCGTCGTGGTCGACCTGGTTGTCGTAGCGGCCCCGTGCGTCGAGTACGACGGGTACCTCGTCGATTTCCAGTGCCTCCAGGAGGTACTGCATTTCGTCGAGGGACAGCGTGACCGCCGCCAGTGTCGACGGTCCGCGCCCTGCCCCGAGCACTGTCACTTGTCCCCTCGTGGCGGTTCGGCGCCGATCACGCCGTCCGCGATGTAGCGACCGTCGGTGAAGTGATCACCGCGCAGGTACTCGGCGCCGTCGTGTTCCTGCTCGTCCTCGCCGGCGGCGCCGCGCGAATTGCCCAGCAGTGGGCTGGTGGACGAACCGGTGCCGGCCGGACGCACCGGTGCCGCCTCCCCGCGCGTGACCGCGAGGGTCTCCGTGGCCGGGGCCGTGGCATTCGCCGCGGGGGCGCCCCACCCCTCGGGCACCTTCAGGCCACCGTTGTTCAGGCCGAGTGCCGAACCACCGGGCATACCGCCGGCCCGGGTGGCCGCCGCGGCGGTGGCCGCTACGCCTCCGGTGATCATCGAGGGCGCCAGCGGCGCCACGGCAGTCGGAGCCGGGGCGGAGGTGGTGGCCGCGACGAGCGCGTTGGCCCCGAGATTGCCGACCGTGGTGACGCCGGTGCTCGCCACCGAGCCGGCGACATGCGCCGCCTGCGTTGCCGCGCCGGCCACTCCGGGATTCTGTGCCAGCGCGGTGCCGGCGGCGGCCAGCATCTTCACGGGGTCGCCGTTGGCCTCCTTCATGGCCTCTTCGGCGGAGGAGGAATCGACCTGCCCTGCGCCGTTGGCGATCGGTGGCGGATTGAAGAACTCACCGGGGGTGAGCACGGTGGCGGTGATGGCCGCCTCGTAGGTCTCCATGGTGAGCGCGGCCCGCAGATCCAGGGCGGCCTTGGCGGCCTCGGCCACCTCGGAGGTGCCGTTCAGGACGCCGCCGGTGGAATGCGCCGCTACACGAGCGGCATTGACCGCGACGATCTCGGGCAGGCTCGGCATGGCGATCGAGGCGACGGTGTAGGCGGTGGCCTGCGAGACGGCCTTGGTGCCGAGGGTCGCGGCCATCGCGCCCTGCTGCTCGGCCCATCCGGTGAAGCCGACGAGCCGGGCCAGGGCACCGATACCGTTGACGCTCTGCATACCCACGCCGAGCTCGGCCATGACCCGGACGACAGTGGCGGTGGCATCGACCCACGCACCGGTGAGCCCACCCCATGCGCCGGCGGCCGCGCTCATCGGAATGGCGTGCGAGCCCGCGTTCAGCGCAATCGAATTCCCCTCGGCGAGTCTGGGCAGCCAGAACACCCCGGTGATACCTGCGGTCATGCTTGTCTCTCCCCTTGTGAACTATCGATGGTGAATCGGCGGTCTCGCCGCATATGCGTGGTCACCGTGCTCTGCTCCTCGGTTCCGGCCTTCGTGTGGGCCCGCCGTACCACCGCCTCCGTTCCGCCGGATGGCCGCGGACGGGCTCCGCCCGGCAGCGCCACTAGACCGCGATCGACCCGAACGGCGCCCCGGTCAGCGCCAGCACGCCCGCCGAGGCCGCGTCCTGGACCAGGTACTGGGCCAGCTGGGTGCGCAGGATCGCGGCCGTATGGTGCAGTTCGAGGACGGCCTGGGCGAGCGACGTCTGATGGGTGGCGGCGGCCTTGTTCATATGCATCGCACCGTGTACCGAGGCCTCGTCCGCGCCGGACGGCACGACATAGGTGGCCGGTACGGTGGCCGCGGCGACCCCGGCCAGCCTGTCGGCGAGCAGATCCAGCTCGACCGCGGCGGCGAGGATGAGCTCCGGTGTGACGTCGACGTTGCCAATCATGTCCTCGACTCCTTCTGGTGGCGGCTCTTGGGCGGAACCACGAGAATTCCCCCTACGAGTAGATCGGACGCGATACCCCCGCTGGCGGTTCCATCGATTCCGAAACTTTCTCCGTCGGCCCAGCCCCCGCCCGTGCATCCCCTGCCGGCTCGTTGCGTGGACCGGTCTGAGCTTAACCCCATCCCAGCTGATGGAGACGGTCTTCGTCAATCCCGAAATAGTGTGCGATTTCGTGGATCACGGTGATTCGTACTTCCTCGATCACCTCGGACTCGTCCGCGCACACGTCCAGCAGGGCGTCCCGGTAGATGGTGACGGTATCGGGCAGCGAGCCGCCGTAGTGGCTGTCGCGTTCGGTCAGCGCGATCCCGTGGTAGAGACCCAGCAGATGCGGGTCGTCGGGATTGCGCGGTTCGACCAGGATCACCACATTGTCGATGGCGCGGGTCAGCTCGGCCGGGATCTGGTCCAGCGCATCGCCTACCAGTTCCTCGAATCGTGCCTCGGACATGCGGACCGGCATCGTCGTGCTCCGGCTACCGGGGCGCGGGACGCGGTTCCGGCTGCGGGGGCAGCGGTGCGGCGCCGGGCAGCGGCTTGGGCGTCGAACGTCCGGAGTTGGGCGGCGGGACGGGTTCCTGGCCGTTGATGAGCAACCGGCCCCGCGCCGGACCCACGATCGGCGCGAAACCCTCCTGGTCGGCGCCCTTTCCGATCATGCAGTCGAGTTTGCGGCTACCCGCCAGCCAGCTGCGCACATCGATGAAGTCGAAGAACACCGTCAGCGTCTTGTCCCGCAGCACATGGGGGCCGCCGAGATATTCGTTGGTTAGGCGGCCGCATTCCTCCTCCAGGTACCGATCCTGGTCCTCTTTGGCCGGTGGCCCGCCCGGGAAGCGCTGGGACAGATCTACGGTGGCCGCGATCTCGACCGCGTGTTCCTGACCGCAGTCGATCGGATCGGTCGGAAGGTTCTGGCTGATACCGAGGCAGACGCCGGCTTCGTAGATCTTCGACTGGTCGCCGTCGGAGACCCGGCCCGTGGTGGCGATCGGGTTGCCGCTGAGTCCCGGGACCTGCAACCCGCAGCGCAGGATACGGTCGCCGGAGTTGATCCAGCCGTCGTTGCTCGGATACATCAACCCGACGGCGTAGCGGCCGCGCGGATCGAGCCGGCCGTTCAGATACCGCTGCGCGGCGGGCACACAGTGTTCCTCGCGGAGCTCGGTGAGCCGCAGGGAATCCGGCCACGGCGCTTCGGGCCCGAATTCGGATCCCGGGTAGACACTCAGGTCGATGGTGTCGGTGACCTCGAAGAGATGGTCGTCGGCGCAATCGAGTTCGACCAGATCGGAATGGTCGGGTTTGGTCCATGTGAGACAGTCGCCGGTGCCGACGGAGGCGAACACCTTCTCGGCCTTGGCCACCGAGCCGCCCGGGCTGCGGGCCTGCAGATTGGAATCGTTGTCGAATCCACTGATCAGCATGGTGCCCAGTGCCGCGACCACCGCGCCCACGGCGACCGCGAGCAGGCCCCAGCGCAACCTGGGCGCCGGAACCCGGCGCGGTTTCCCGCCGGTCCGGCGGGAACTACCCGGTGCGCCGGCGCGGGGCCGGTTCCGGCGCTGCCCGGCCGCCGCGCTCCGGCCCGGGGACTCCGGCGCTGCCGGTCCGTCGGACCGCGGACGCGCGGCATCGGTCCTGCGACCGCGGCCCGGACGGGCGGCACGCGAGCGCAACGATTGGGCGCCGCGAGGGCCGCGCCGGCTGGTGGGCTCAGTTTCGGAGGACATCGCGGTCCATCATGGCAGCGCCGCACCCGAACGTGCCACGAACCCGGCCGATCGGGATCGCGCGCGTGTTGTCCGGAGCGGGTCCGCGGCGGGCCGGGGCGATACTCGGTTGAGGCGGGAATTCGGCGACCATTACGCTGGTCAGCCATGATCGACCTCCGCCTCCTGCGCGATGATCCCGAGCTGGTCCGCGCCTCGCAGCGAGCCCGGGGCGAGAACCCGGCCCTCGTCGACGCGCTGCTCACCGCCGACCACGCGCGCCGGTCCGCGATCGCGACCGCCGATAAATTGCGCGCCGAGCACAAGGCCATGGGTAAGCAGGTCGGCAAGGCGAGCAAGGAGGAGCGCCCGGCGTTGCTCGCACAGGCCCAGGAGATGTCGGTGCGGGTCAAGGAGGCCGAGACCGCCCAGCATGCCGCCGAGGCCGACCTGCAGGAGGCGCACCGGGCGATATCGAATGTCGTCCAGGACGGGGCGCCCGCGGGCGGCGAGGACGATTACGTCCTGCTCGAGACCATCGGCGAAGTACCCGAATTCGATTTCACACCGCGTGATCACCTGGACCTGGGTGAGGCGCTGGGGCTGATGGATATGGAGCGCGGCGCGAAGGTGTCGGGGTCGCGGTTCTATTTCCTCACCGGCTACGGCGCGCTGCTGCAGCTGGGCCTGCTGCAACTGGCGGCCCAGCGGGCGGTGGCCAACGGTTTCACCATGATGATCCCGCCGGTGCTGGTCCGGCCCGAGATCATGGCGGGCACCGGTTTCCTGGGCCAGCATTCGGCCGAGGTGTACCACCTGGAAGAAGACGATCTGTACCTGGTCGGTACCTCCGAGGTGCCGCTGGCCGGCTATCACGCCGGCGAGATCCTGGATCTCGCCGCCGGGCCGAAGCGCTATGCGGGCTGGTCATCGTGTTTCCGGCGGGAGGCCGGTAGCTACGGCAAGGACACCCGCGGCATCATCCGGGTGCACCAGTTCGACAAGGTCGAGATGTTCGTCTACTGCCGCCCCGAGGACGCCGACGCCGAACACCGGCGGTTGCTGTCCTGGGAACGGGATATGCTCGCCGCCCTCGACGTGCCCTACCGGATCATCGATGTCGCCGCCGGTGACCTGGGCAGTTCGGCCGCGCGGAAGTTCGACTGCGAGGCCTGGGTGCCGAGCCAGGGCACCTACCGCGAGCTGACCTCGACGTCGAACTGCACGACCTTCCAGGCACGGCGGCTATCGGTCCGTTACCGCGACGAGAACGGTAAGCCGCAGATCGCCGCGACGCTCAACGGCACGCTCGCGACCACCCGGTGGCTGGTCGCGCTGCTGGAAAACCATCAGCAGGCCGACGGCTCGGTGCGGGTTCCCGCAGCTCTGGTGCCTTTTATCGGTACCGACCTGCTCGTTCCGCCGAACTGATGTGGTTGCGCGGCGGGAAATCGGGGTACCTCATATCCCCGGTTGGGTCGCCGGTGAGCTGATCAGTTGTTTAGGCTGTTCATCGTGCGAGGAAGCGGGTCTCGCGGCGACACCCGAACGCGGGTACGGGCCGCGTCTGGTGTGGCAACGGCCATGGTCATGTCCCGGACCACCGGGGCCTTCTATGTCATGGGCGGGATCCTCGGTCTGCTGGTGACCGCCGTCGCGCCCACCCAGGTGCTGCACCCGGGCGACGAGGGCAACCGGACGCTGGTCGGTTCGGCCGCGGCGATCGCCCTGTTGCTGGGCATAAGCCTGCTCGGGTGGGGTCCCCGGATGCCGCACTGGTTGCACCACGTCTACGTCGTTCTGGCGACCGTCCTGGTGACCATCGCCGTGCACTCGTTCCCCAATACCGTCGCGGCGATCACGCTCGCCTCGTTCTACGTGTTCGTGGCCTGCGACGCTGCCCTGTTCTTCGCCTGGACACAGGCCGCGGCCCATATCGCGCTGTGTATGGCGCTGTGCCTGTGGGTGCTGCCGACCCGCGCCGGCCTGCCGTGGTGGTCCGGGCTCATCCCGGCGGGTATCACCTTCGGTGTCGGGGTCGTGGTGGGCATCCTGACCCGGATGGCCTCGGAGGCCGATATCGACACCCTCACCGGGTTGCTGAATCGCCGGGGTTTCGATCGCGCACTCAATACCGCCCTGGAACAGGCCGATCGTTCCGGCCAGGCGCTGGCGCTGGTCCTGGTGGACCTGGACCGCTTCCAGAAGGTCAACGATCATCTGGGGCACCGCGCCGGTGACGCGGTGCTGCAGAAGGTCGCCGATACCTGGGCCGCCCTGCTCGGGCCCGATCAGCGGCTGGCCCGCTACGGCGGTGACGTGTTCGCGGCACTGCTGCCCAATACCACCGAGCAGGCCGCCATCCTGCTCACCGAGGAGCTGCGCGCCGCGGTGAGCACCGGGTGTTCGGCGGGGGTCACCTCCTGGCAGCCGGGGGAATCGGCCTCGCTGCTGGTCAGCCGGGCCGATGTGGGTCTGTACCGGGCCAAGCAGGCGGGTCGCAACCGCACCGTACTCGAGTCGGGGCATCGTACGCCGCTGGCCGTGGAACTGCGCGAAGCCATCGACAACGGCAGTCTGGACGTGCACTACCAGCCGATTGTCAGCCTCAGCGACGGCGGCGAGAAGGCGGTGGGGGTGGAAGCGCTGCTGCGCTGGTCGTCCAGCGCCCAGCCCGATGTCACCACCGAGGGGCTGATCCGGGTCGCCGAGGAGTACGACCTCATCGCCGACCTGGACGAACTGGTGTTGCGCCGGGCCTGCGCCGACGCCGCACAGCTGCAGGAGACCTTCGCCGCCCTGGAGCTGACCCTGAACGTGAACGTGAGCGGCCTGGAACTGGCGGAGTCGGGATACGCGGACAAGGTGGCCACGATCCTCGAGACCACCGGCTGGCCCGCGGAGCAGCTGGTCCTCGAGGTGACCGAGACCGAACTGGCCGCCGAATCCGATACCGCCATCGCGAACCTGCACACGCTGCGCGACCGCGGCGTGCGGATCGCCATCGATGATTTCGGTACCGGGTACTCCTCGCTGAGCCGGCTGGCGACTCTGCCCAGCGACATCATCAAGGTGGACCAGTCGTTTGTGGCCGCCATCCGCTCCGATTCGCCCGCCCCGCCGCTGCTCGGCGTGATCGCGGCCCTGAGCAAATCGCTGGATCTGCAGGTCATCGCCGAAGGCGTGGAGACCGAGCATCAGGCCGCCGTACTGACCGAACTGGGTTTCGCGCTGGCGCAGGGTTACCACTACAGCGATTCGCATCCGGTGGCCGAACTGATCGGTGATATGAACAGCGGCCGCCTCGGCGGGTTGAGCACCCGCGCGCTGGGCGATGCCGCAGCCGACGAGAACGGCTGGGTACCGCTGTGAACTCCGGCCGGTAGCGACCCGCGTTCACAACGTCTGCGGTCCGCATGTAAGAAAACCGCTTGACCCGCGGGCACGTCTCGCGGATGCTGATCGCTATGCGACTGGTCTTCTACCACCGTTGAGCCGGATCCACGGATTTCGGCCGTAAGTCCGGACTACGCGCGCTCGCCCTGCGAGCGACCCTGTTCACTGCGACCGGGGACCTGGTTCCCTACTACGCGCTGTACGCGCTTCTCTTCGCCGATCACGGCTTCGGTCCGGGGCAGATCTCGCTCCTGCTGGCTTTCTGGTCGGTGACGGCCTTTCTGTTCGAGGTCCCCTCGGGGGCGTGGGCGGATACGGTGTCCCGGCGTGGGCTGTTGATCCTGAACGGCTTGCTGATGTCGGCCGGTTTCGTGGTGTGGACGGTGGCGCCGTCCTTTGTCGGCTTCGCGCTCGGGTTCGTGCTGTGGGGCGTGGCCGGTTCACTGCGCTCCGGAACGTTCGAGGCGTTGCTCTACGACGAACTCGCCGCCCGCGGTGCGGCCCGGGCCTATGCCCGGGTGATCGGCTACACCCGCACGGGGAGCGAGTCGAGCGCGGTGCTCGCCATCCTCGCCGCGACTCCGCTGTACCTGTGGGGCGGATACGAGCTGGTGGGCTGGGTCAGTGTGGGGTGCGCTGTATTGCACACCGCGCTGGCCGCGAGCCTGCCCGCGGCGCCGAAATCCGTCTCGGCCGCCGATGTGGGCGAGCTGGAGGAGACGGGCGCCGACAGCGCGACTTCCGCGGTCATCACCCCGAGTCCCCGGCCGGTGACCACCGGTCCGGGGGCCCGGGCCGAGGCCCCGGCCGCGGCCGGGGCGGGAACGCTGGGACGGTATCTGCTGATGCTGCGGACCGGTGTCGCCGAGGCGGTCCGGGTCCGGCCGGTCCGGCACGGCGTGGTGCTCGGCGCCCTGCTGTACGGGATCACCGCGTTCGACGAGTACTTCGGGCTGGTCGCCGGGGAAGCGGGTGTGGCCACTTCGTTCGTTCCCGTTCTGGTGGGTGTGACCGTGGTCGGTTCACTGCTCGGTTCGTTGCTGGCCGGCCGGACCGAGGTGCTTCCCGCGCGCATTCTGGCGTGGGCGCTGGGGGCGGCCGGGGTGCTGTTCGGTGCGGGCGCGGTGGTCGCCGGGCTGGCGGTGCGCTGGCCGGGCGCGGTCTACCTGTGTACCGGGCTGGGTTTCGCCTCGATCGCCGCCGCCTACGGGGTGGTGTACAACGCGGCGATCGTCGCCGAGGCGCGGCTCCAGGACGCCATCAGCGGGCCCGCCCGTGCCACGGTGATGTCGGTGTCCGGACTGCTCGAGGAGCTGCTGTCCCTCGCGGTTTTCGGGTTCGTCGCGCTGGCCACAGTGTGGCTGTCGGTCTCCTCGACGATCGCGCTGCTGGGTGTCGCCATCCTGGCGCTGGGCGTGCTGACACCGTTCTGGCTGCCGCCGCGGCCGGGATCGGAGACCGATGCGCAGACCTGAGCCGCGGATGACCGGCCCGGGCACCGTGGACGCCCGCGTCGGTAGGGTGCGGTCATGGTTTCGCGGCGGTGGGGTCTGGGTTCCGGGCTGTTGATCGGAGCCGGGGTCGCCGTCCAGGGACGGATCAACGGTGAGCTGGGGGTGCGGCTGCAGGACGGGGTCGCGGCGGCGGTGGTGAGCTTCGGCAGCGGTTTCCTGGTGCTGGCGGTGGCGGTGCTGTTCAGCTCCCGGCTCCGGGCGGGGCTGCGGGCGGTCCGTCGCTCGGTCGCCGCGGGCGAATTGCGGCCCTGGCAGTTGCTGGGCGGGTTGTTCGGCGGGTTGTTCGTGGCGAGCCAGTCGCTGACGGTCGCCGCGCTCGGAGTCACGGCGTTCACGGTCGCGGCGGTATCCGGTCAGCTGCTGAGCAGTCTGCTCGTGGACCGGCTCGGGGTGGGCCCGGGCGGCCGCACCCCGGTCACCGCGGCGCGGCTCGGCGGCGCGGTGCTGGCGGTGGGCGCGGTACTGCTGGCCGGGTCCGGGGGCTCGGCGCCGGAATCGCTGCGCACCTCGTCGTGGCTCGAAGGTGTCCCGGGACCGCTGCTTCTGCTGCTACCCGCGGCGGCCGGCATCGGGCTGGCCTGGCAGCAGGCGTGGAACGGCCGGATCGGTACGACCGGGAGCCCGTTCGCCGCCACGGTGATCAACTTCGCCGTCGGCCTGCTGGGCCTGCTGATCGTGGAAGGGCTGGTGGTGGTCCGGACCGGTGTGCCGGCCGAATTCCCCCGCGAACCGTGGCTGTATCTGGGCGGTGTGATCGGAGTGCTGTTCATCGCCGCCGGTGTGCTGGTGGTGCGATGGGTGGGGGTGCTGCTGATGGGTTTGAGCACGGTGGCGGGCCAATTGACGGCGTCGCTCGTCCTGGACCGGTTGTTGCCCACGGGCGCGGAGCTGTCCCTGGTGAAAGTGCTCGGTTGTGTCCTGACCCTGATCGCGGTGATCGTCGCGGCCAGAGCGCCGGTTCCGGGGGACCGCGAACCCGTGAGCTGAATACACGCCGGGCCCCGGATGTGGGACATCCGGGGCCCGGCGGGGTCGTGCCCGGTCAGTGGGTGGGGCGGAACTTCCGCAGCCGCAGACTGTTGCTGACCACGAACACCGAGGAGAACGCCATGGCGGCACCGGCCAGCATCGGATTCAGCAGGCCGGCCATGGCCAGCGGAATCATCGCGACGTTGTAACCGAAGGCCCAGAACAGGTTGCCCTTGATCGTGCCGAGGGTGCGGCGGGCGAGCCGGATGGCGTCGGGGGCGGCGGTGAGGTCGCCCCGGACCAGGGTGAGGTCGGCGGCCTCGATGGCGATATCGGTGCCGGTGCCGATGGCCAGGCCCAGATCGGCCCGGGCGAGCGCGGCGGCATCGTTGACGCCGTCACCGACCATGGCGACGCGTTTGCCCTCCCGCTGCAGGCGTTCGATCACCGCGACCTTGTCCTGCGGCAGCACCTCCGCGATCACCTGGTCGATACCGACCTGCCGGGCGATGGCATCTGCCGCGGTGGCATTGTCCCCGGTGAGCATGATCGGGGTCAGACCGAGAGCCCGCAGGCGGGAAACCGCTTCGGCAGAGGTCGGTTTCACCGTATCGGCGACCACGAGCACCCCGCGGGCCCGGCCGTCCCAGCCGACCGCCACCGCGGTGCGGCCCTGGCTCTCGGCCTCCCGCAACGACTCCTGCAGCGCATCGTCGAGGTGCAGTGCGTAGTCGGCGAGCAGGCCCGGCCGGCCGACGACCACCGCACGGCCGTCCACCACGCCCTCCACACCGAGTCCGGCACTGTTACGGAAGCTCTCGACCGGAGACAGCCCGGCCGTCCGTTCCCGGGCGCCTTCGGCGATGGCACGGGCGATCGGATGTTCGGAGGAGTCCTCCAGCGATCCGGCCAGCCGCAGCACCTCGCCGGTGTCTTCGCCGGCGGCGGCCACCACGTCGACCAGGGCCATCCGGCCGGTGGTCACGGTGCCGGTTTTGTCCAGGACGACCGTATCCACCTGGCGGGTGGATTCCAGCACCTCCGGTCCCTTGATGAGGATGCCGAGCTGAGCGCCGCGCCCGGTCCCGACCATGAGCGCGGTCGGCGTGGCCAGGCCCAGCGCGCAGGGGCAGGCGATGATCAGTACCGCCACCGCTGCCGTGAAGGCCGCCGCGACCGAACCGCCGGTGCCGAGCCAGAATCCGAGCGTGGCGACGGCGAGCGCGATGACGATCGGTACGAAGACGCCGGAGATCCGGTCGGCCAGCCGCTGGGCCTGCGCCTTCCCGGTCTGTGCGTCCTCGACCAGTTTCGCCATCTGTGCGAGCTGGGTGTCCGAGCCGATCCGGGTGGCGCGCACGGTGATCCGGCCACCCACGTTCACGGTGGCGCCGGTGACCGCGTCCTCGGGCCCGACCTCCAGCGGCACCGATTCGCCGGTCAGCATGGAGACATCGACCGCCGAGACGCCGTCGGTGATCACACCGTCGGTCGCGATCTTCTCGCCCGGCCGCACCACGAAACGGTCGCCGACGGACAGTTGTTCGACCGGTATCCGCTGTTCGGTCCAGTCGTCCTGCCCGGTCCGGCGCAGGACCGAGACCTCTTTGGCGCCGAGCTCGAGCAGTGCCCGCAGTGCCGCGCCCGCCCGTCGCTTGGACCGGGCCTCGAAGTACCGGCCGGCCAGGATGAAGGTGGTGACCCCGGCCGCGGCCTCCAGATAGATGCTGCCGGTGCCGTCCATCCGGGCGATCGTGAACTCGAAGGGGTGCGTCATCCCCGGCGTACCGGCGGTGCCCCAGAACAGCGCGTAGATCGACCAGCCGAAAGCGGCCAGGGTGCCGAGCGAGACCAGGGTGTCCATGGTCGCGGTGGCATGCCGGAGGTTGGTCCAGGCCGCCCGGTGGAAGGGCAGCGCGCCCCACACCACGACCGGCGCGGCCAGGGTCAGCGAGAGCCACTGCCAGTTGGTGAACTGCAACGCCGGGATCATCGCCATGGCGATCACCGGTACGGTCAGCACCAGCGAGATCAGTAGCCGGGTGCGCAGCCGGTCGGCGGGGTCGGCCGGTTCGGTGGTGCCCGGTTCCGCGGCGGGCGGCTGCGGCAGGCTCGCGGTATAGCCGGCCTGCTCCACCACCGCCACCAGATCGGACGGCGCCACGGTGTCCGGGTAGTGCACGCGGGCCTTCTCGGTGGCGTAGTTGACCGTCGCGGTCACACCGTCGAGCCTGTTCAGTTTCTTCTCGATGCGATTGGCGCAGGATGCGCAGGTCATCCCACCGATCACCAACTCGACCCGAGCGGTCCGGGTATCGGTCTGCGCGGTGTCCGGTGCAGTCTGTGTGCTCATCGTCGGCTCCGATGGCCGGGGGTCAGTGCCCATGGCCGTGTCCGGTGGGTTCGGGGGCGGTCTCTGCGTCTGCCGGGGTGTGCCCGGCCGGGTCCCCGGCGGTTTCCGCGACGGGCACGGTGAACTCGGCGCGGTGCACGGCCCCGCCGTGGCGGAACTCGAAGAACAGCCGGTAGTCGCCTGTGCCGGGCGCCGTCACCGCGAAGGTTACGCCCGGCCCGGCCGGGGTGCTCCCGTCACCGGGGTGACCGGCCGGATGGACGTGGAGATAGCCGAGGTCGGCGGTCCGCAGCGCCACGAGATGACCGTACGCCCCCAGATAGGGCTGCAGGTCCGTCACGGGCTCGCCGTCGCGGGTGACGGTGAAAGTGACATCGGTGGCGCGCCCGGGAGCGACGGTGCCGTTCAGGGCGACGGTGTAGCCGTCCACGGTGACTGTGGTGTTCGGCGCCGGCAGCGGACGCGGCGTGTACTGCCCGGCGACCCGTAGTTCGGCTCCCAGGGTGAAGGGTTGCCCCTCGGCGGTGACGAAATCGGCGAAGACCCGGTGGTCGCCGGCACGGGTGAGGTCGACCGGGGTGCTCCAGGTGCCGTCCGGACCAAGCGCCGGGTGCAGATGCTGGTAGCCGGCGGTATCACGGCGAACCAGGATCAGATGCAAGTCCTTCTCGTGGTTCGGGGTGTACCGCGTCACCGGCCGCCCGGTGCTGTCCTCGATCCGGAACCGCAGGGTCGCCGCGCGGGTGGCGGTGGTGACCGGCTCGTCCAGGACCAGGGTGTAGCCCCCTGCGCTGCTGGTCAGCCCACCGGGGGTCGCGTCCCCGGCGGCTTCACCGGCCGCGGCGTCGTGGGCTTCCGGCTCGCTGTCCCCGGTGCCGGCCAGGGCACCGACGCCCAGCGCGACCCCGAACAACGCGACGAGTCCGAGCGCGAACCCGGCGAACTTTGTCGGCGTATTCATTCGATGCTCCGTTTCCGTGGAGGCTCGGGCGACTCTCCGCCCTCCTGCTCTCTGTGGTTACGGTACCCCCCTAGGGTATTTTGTCAACAGGGCAGGTGAGGTCCCCTCCTGAAGGTGGCAATCACCAACAAAACGAAGCAGAGAGTGGTCCACGCCCGTTACCCCCACAAGCCTGCATACCGATTCGGCCGTCGAACGCCGACGTAACCGCATGTGTCGAGTTTTACGAGACACCTCAAAGGGTTGAGGCCCGTCTCGCCGTTCAGGCCTCGAAGCGCATGCGCCGCAGGCGCGAGTCTCG
>NZ_JBKOOL010000079.1:0-25143 GCF_046764065.1 Nocardia sp. NPDC002869 | reverse complement strand
CCTGACCCGGGCCGGGCGGCGTTGGGCGCGCTTTCGGGCGCCGGTCAGGCCAGAGTGAGGTCGAGACGGGAAAGGCGGCGCACCAGATGGCTCGGCGCCCGGCTCGGCGCGGGGTCTACGGCGCGGAAATCGCGGGTCCGGCGCAACAGCATGCCGATCGCCGCGCGGGCTTCCCTACGGGCCGGCGCCGCACCGACGCAGAAGTGGATGCCGCGGCCGAAGGCGAGATGCCCGCGGCGGCGCTCGAGCAGGGTCTGCGAGTCACTGTCGGGTAGCCCCAGCAATCGGGCCACCACCGCCATCGGCAACCGGTGCGCCACCGCCGCGACCCAGTCGATATCGCTGCCGTGGACACCGTCACACCACGCCCTGTCCAGCGTCGTTTCGATGAACGGTTCCAGCTCGCGGATCCGGGCAGCGGTCAGCGCCGGCAGTGACCGTCGCGTTGCGCGAGATCCGCACCGAGCCGGTCACCATGGCCTTCCTCTCCTCCCGGCACGGACCCCGCTCGGTCGCGACCTTCGCCGAATCCCCCCGCGCTCATCCGCATCGCTTCCGACCTCACCGGCACCGGCCACGACAACCCCCTCGCCGCCACCCGGCCACCGGGTCGACAGAGCGCGGCCACGGCCGCGCTCAGGGCCGGCGGGCAGCGGAAGGCCCCGGCGGAGCTGCCGGCGCAGCACCCGACGGACTCACCGGCGCCGGCCTCGCTGCAGAACCCGGGATCTTCCCGGCCTGAGAACCGCGGGCGTCTGCCCTGAGAGCGTGCCGGGCAGGAATTTTCGCGGCGGCCCGACAGGTTGATCCGCTGAGGCCCACGGCGACAAGACGGCGCGGGAATCCCGCGGGCGGCCGGACACCTACAAACTCAGGGAACATGATGAAGTTCGCAGTCAGCTACAGCACCGCCCATTTCGGTGCGGATCCGGATCGCCTCGCCGCCTACGCGCGGCATGCCGAGGCCTGTGGATTCGAAGGGCTTTATCTGCCCGAACATCTGGTCCTGTATCCCGGGGCGACACTGCACAATTTCGAGGTACCGCCCGACCTGCCCTTCACCGACCCACTGGACACTCTCGCCTTCGTCGCCGCGGTCACCGACCGGCTGCTGCTCGGCACCGGGGTTCTACTGCTGCCCTATCGGCATCCGGTCGTACTGGCCAAGCAGCTGGCGACGATCGATGTGCTGTCGAAGGGGCGGATGCGGCTGCTGTCCGTCGGGCTGGGCACACTGCCGGCCGAGGCGGCCGCGGCCGGCGTCGATTTCCGCACACGCGGGCGACGGGCCGACGAGGCGATCGATGTGCTGCGGTTGCTGTGGTCCGGTGACGAGGAGGGGGTGAGCTATCACGGCGAATTCTTCGACTTCGAGAACCTGGTCCAGTTCCCCAAGCCGCACGAGGCCCGCACCTTGCCCGTGCACATCGGTGGTTCCAGCGCGGCCGCCGCACGCCGGGCCGGGCTGCGCGGCGACGGGTATTTCGCGGGTGGGGCGCTGCTCCCGGACGAGCGCGCGGCGCAGTGGGAACTGGCCCGGGCGACCGCGGCGGAGGCGGGACGCGATCCCGGACTGCTCGAGTACACGCGGTGGAGCGGGCTGGATATGACCGACGAGCGATTGGCCGCCTTCACGGCTCAAGGAGTGACCCGGGTGGTCGTGAGCGCTACGGCCGCCGATCCGGCCGAACAGCAGGACGAACTCTCCGAATTCGCCGAACGCTTCCTCGCCGGGGGTTCCTGACCGGCGCCGCTCGACCCGGTCCGCGCGGTTCAGACCGCGCGAACCAGGGCCTGGCGGCCACGGAGATCGGCCAGCAGGACCTCACCGCTGTGGAAGGCCTCGATATCCTCGCGGGCCTGTTCCGGCACCCCGGCCGCCCCGAGGGCGCAGCGTTTGCATGCCCGGGCCGCGGAACTGAGGGGGTGATGGGCGGACAGGACCCGGCACGCGAGTTCGGCGGGCAGCCCGTCGCCCCAGACCGCGAGTTCGACCAGCCCCTTGTCCAGACAGTCGATGGCACCTTTGCGGACCCATTCGTTCGAGACGAAGACGTCCGGCGCCAGCAGCACGCTCTCCGGCCAGGTGCCCTGCACGGGCGAGGCCATGGCGGTGGTGGGGTCCAGGACGGCGAGTTCGGTCCAGCCGAGCTCGACGTAGGTCTTCCACAGTCGGCCCGGATCCGCACCGGCGTCCACGCTCTCCCGGATCACCGCGGGTGGGCACTCCTTGGCGGTGACTTCCCGGACCGTATCGCGCAGCAGCCGTTGATCGGCATCGAACTCGAAGAGCATCCGGGCTGCCTCCTGTGGCGAGGTTGCGTTACATTCAGGAGAATAGGATTCTTTTGAGATGAAATTAATAGTGGCGTCAGTGGCGCGAACACGGAAGTGCCCGCCCGGACATGGGACGTTCTCCGGTACAGTGCACTCATGTTCTCCACAGATGGGATCGATGGGATCGGACGGGCCATCCGGTGACCAGCCCGCGCGAAGAACCCGCCTGGAAGCAGCGTGCCGTCGAGCGCTCGATCCGCACCGCGAAACTACGCGCGGAGCAGCGGGTCCAGCGCTTCCTCGATGCCGCCCAGGCGATCATCACCGAGAAGGGCACTACCGATTTCACGGTCCAGGAGGTCGTGGATCGGTCGAAACAGTCCCTGCGCAGCTTCTACCTGCAGTTCGACGGTAAGCACGAACTGCTGCTGGCCCTGTTCGAGGATGCCCTGAGCCGGACCGCCGAACAGATCCGCGCGGCCGCGGGGGGTAAGGACAACGCCCTGGAACGGCTGCAACTGGCCGTGGAACTCCTCTACGAACTGCGCCGCCCGGATCCGACCGCACAGCGCCCGCTGTTCACCGATTTCGCGCCACAGCTGCTGGTCAGCCATCCGGCCCAGGTGAAGGTCGCGCACACCCCGCTGCTGGCATTGTTCACCGAACTCATGATCGACGCCGACAAGGCCGGACTGCTCCGCAGCGAGGTCAACCCGCGCCGGATGGCGGCCATGGTGATGCAGACGGTCATGTTCACCGCACAGTCCAACGGCGGTATCGACGATGAGACCACGCATCCCATCTCCGCCGAGGAGATCTGGGAATTCTGCGCCCGTGGCTTCGCGCACGCCGACTGAGCGAGAATAACGTTCTCCAAATTAGATAAATAGGCTTGCACTCGCTGTATGCCCGACCTCTGGACCGACCTTCTCGCGTGCATGGATGTACGCCTGCGGCCGACCGCGCCGCAGACCGGCGACGACGACGCGCCCGCCGCCGACCCCCAGGCCACCCTCTCGGTGTTCGAGGGTCCCAATCAGCAACTCGAATACCACCGCTTGTTCGGCGGCCAGCTGCTGGCGCAGTTCCTGCGCGCGGCGGTTTTCGCCTGCCCCGGCAAGACCGTGAAATCCCCTGCACGTGATCTTCGCGCGCGAAGGTAAGAGCGATGCCCCGGTGTACTACGTGGTGCAACCGCAGCACCGCGGCCGCTCCTTCGCGACCCTCACCATCGTCGCGCGCCAGAAGGGCGATGTGATCGCCACCGCGCTGGTCTCCATGACCGCGATGGAGGACGGCCGGCAGAGCCAGGAGATCGCGGCGCCCTCGCCGCTGCCGGGACCCGAGCACCGGATCGAGATCGGACTCATCCCGTGGGAGACCCGCGCACTGACCGATCTGAGCGATGAATCGGTGGGCCGGCCGAATACGACCTGTGGTGCGTACCCCTGAGGTCGGGCCCGAACTCGCCCCCGGACGGGTGGCCTACGCGACCGACCTGAACGTGATCGGTACGGTGCTGCGCCAGCTCGACGGTTTCGAGCACAGCGGCAACGGCACCGGATTCACCTCGGACACGCTCTGGTTCCATCGGCCGTTCCGCAGCGACGATTGGCTGCTGCTGCGGCATCACGGCACGGTCCTGGCCCACGGGCGCGCCTACGGGCGCGGCGACGTCCTCACCACCGACGGCACCCTGGTGGCCTCCTTCGCGCAGGAAGCCCTGCTGCGTTTCCGTCCCTGACCGGCCCTCCGGCGACCCGGCGCCCCCACCACGGACGGAGAACCCGATGAACCCCAGTACCCTGGCCTCCCCCGTCACCCGTAACTCCGGCGGCCCGTACCGCGTGACCCAATGGGCCACCGGCACCATCGGCCGGCGCGCCCTGCGCGATCCAGCGGCGGCTCGAATCACTGGCCATCGAGGAATACGCCGACCTCTCCCGGCGGAACTCACCGGGCATCCTGTTCGACCTCATGGGATTCGGCAGCCCCCGGCCGATTTCGCCGCCGCCCGGCTCGACCATCTCCGCGACAGCTTCGGGCCGTCGCTGCGGTTGCTCGCCGACGGTATCGGCCTGCCCCTCGACGAGGTCACCGCGGCGGGGGAGGTCGCTACCGCGGGGCACACATTCGACATCGCCGCCGGCACCGTCGAGAAGGGCACGGTGGCGGCGCAGCGCATCGCGATCGCCGGCCGGCGCGCCGGGCACACCGTCGTATCCTTCCAGGCCGTCTGGCATTGCGGTGCCGACGCCGAAACCGGCTGGGGTATCCGCCCCACCGGCTGGCATCTGTCGGTGCGCAGGGACGCTCCGCTCGAGATCGATATGGTGTTTCCCTTCCCGCTCGCGGAGATGGCCGAACACTCCCCCTCCTATACCGCCAACCATGTCAACGCCGTCGCACCCGTCTGCGCGGCGCCACCGGGCATCCGCACGGTACTGGATCTGCCGGCGATCACCGCGAACCTGGGACGACCATGAACGACCACGAAGCACTGCGCGCGCTCAAAGCCCGCTATTTCCGCCTGATGGATACCAAGGAGTGGGCCGGTTTCCGCGCACTGTTCCGCGACGACGTGGTGATCGACCTTTCCGAGTCGGGTGGCGAGGTGATCACCGTGCCGACGAGTTCCTCACCTTCCTCACCGGCCGGATCGGCGACGCGCTGACGATCCATCACGGGCACTCCCCCGGGATCGATGTGCTGAGCGAGACCACGGCACAGGGTATTCGGGCGCTGGAGAATCGGCTGTCCTGGCCGGACGGTACGCGAGTGCACGGTTTCGGGCACTACCACGAGACCTACGCCGAGATCGACGGCACGTGGCGTATCCGGGCCCAGCGGCCGACCCGCCTGCACACGGACTACCGGCCCGCGGGCGCCTAGAACCGCGGACAGCAGGACGAATCCCTGGTCCGGAGGCGAGATCGGGGCCCCCGAACCGGGCCACCGCTGGTCGGATTCGCGCTCCGTGGATAACCGGGACACAGACCGGCCACGGCACGCCGTAACCAGATTTCCGCCTCCTCCGCTTTCCCTTGCTTGTTCAGGAGGCGCGCTATGGCATACAACGCATGATGGTTTCCACCGCTCACCGACCGCCGGAACCAGGCTTCGGCCTCCTCGATCGCGCCCCTCCCCTCCAACATGAGCGCGAGGTTGTACATCGCCGTGCCGTGACCGGCGGCGACGGCTCGACGAAACCACGTCTCGGCCGCGGAGGTCTCGCCCCTTTTCTCCAGCAGGACCGCAAGGTCGTTCATCGCCTCGGCGACGCCTGCCTCGGCCGCGCGGCGCGCACGGGTTTCGGCTTCGGCCGTATCGCCCCGATTTTCCAGTAGCACAGTGAGTACCCCCATCGCTGCGGTCTCGCCGGTATCGGCTGCTCGGCGAGGTTGCTCGTCGGTCATCGACCGGCTGTCGGCTCCGACACAGACCTATGGTGCCGGAGCACTACGACACACTTCACCCATCGAGGAAGACCGGTACTTCGAGCAACTGACACCTCCGAGGCATCGCCGCCACGGTGCGGCCGAGCACTGGGACCGGACACCGAGCTGTTCGACCTGTCCCTCACAGCTTCTGCGCAGATCACTCGGTGGCGACGCCGGTGGTGGACCGGTCTCCCGTATAGACCGGCCCCATCAGGTGGTCGACGGCGGTATAGGGGTCACATTCGCCCGCCCCGACCGAGTCGGCGAGGGCGCCGAGTGCGGGATGGACGCGTAGTCGGCTGTAGGCGAGTGACATGATCTGAGCCCGGGCCCGGGCGGCCCGGCGCTGCGCGGTATCGGCGCGATGGTGGGCATCGACGGCGTCAACCAGTTCGGGAATTCCGGTACCGTTCACCGCGACCGCCGCGATGGTGGTCGACTTCCCGGCGCCCGGCGGGCCGGTGAAACCCACCACCCGGATCTCCGCCGGTTCCAGCGACCGCAGCACCTCGTCGCGGGCCGGCCCTCGATCAGGCTGAGCAACCGGCCCGCGAATGCCGGGGTGCTGTGGCTGGGGCCCGTCGAGAGCACCCCGCTGAAGCGCTGGCAGCTGTGCCTGGATGTGCACCTCACCGGCGTCTTCCTGGTGACCCGCGAGGCGATCCCATACCTCCGGGCCCGCGGCGGAGGTTCACTCATCGCGGTCACCACCACCGGCGTGAACATGACGGACCGCGGGTCGAACGCCTACTGGGTGTCCACGGCCGCGGTCGAACGCCTCTATCTCGGCCTGGCCGCCGACCTGCGGCCGGACAATATCGCGGTGAACTGCCTGAGCCCGTCCCGGGTGGTCCTGACGGAGGGCTGGCAGGCCGCGGGTGGCGGCGATATCCCGGCCGACATGGTGGAACCGCCGGAAACGATGGGCCGGGCCGCGGCACTGCTCGCGGCGCAGGACGCTACCGGCATCACCGGGACGGTCCAACGCTAGGAAACCCTGCTCGCCACAGTGTGAACCCGGGCGCCGCGGCGAACTCGGCGGTAATACGTCAGATACGGCGGCCGGAGCCGCGACCCGAAGAACAGCAGCTCCCCGGTCACCGGGCAGACCTTGGGGTGTGCGGTCATCGGGGTCGCCAGCGCGCCGCCGAAAGTGAACGGCCCCAGAGTGCCCAGCTCAGGGGTGGGTTGGTAGGGAAAGCCGCCCTCTTCGAGGGCCCGCAGCCGACCGGCGTGCGCGAGCAGGTGGGTGTTGGCGGTGGTGACCCGGTAGTCCATCGTCGCGGTGGCGGGGCCGAAGGCCGACGGTGAAGGAACGCAGTCCGGCTGTCACTGCTGATCAATCGCCGGGCGGCCGATAGATGTCACGAGCGGCGTCGAACACCAAACCGGTGGTATCGATGAAATCGGCCAATCGGCGCTCCGGCGTCCGGACGGTCACGCCCTTGAACTCGGCATCCACCAGCACCCGTAGCCGGTCGATATCTGCCCAGTCGTCCTCGTCGTTCACTTTGACCCGGTCCACCTCACAGCAGCCCAAATGGATCACGAATCGCACCGTTGTTCCGGCCTGATGCAGCGCCTCGATGCGCACATAGTCGAAACGTCTGGAACGACTGGCGTCCGGGATCACATCGTAGACCGGCGGCAGTTCCTGGCCGCCGTACTCCTTGGGCCAGGACAGTCCGAACAATCCGGCCCGGTACAGCTCGGCATGCCATTCGCCCTGCCGGGCCCAGTATTCGTCGCCGGAGGTCGGGTAGGTGCCCGCCACTCCGGCGAGCCAGTCGCGCAGGCGTTCCCGGAACGCCGCCTCCTCCGGGTAATCACGAAAGTCCAAGGCCGGCCTCCTCCAGGCGTACGGGGAACAGTTCGGTGGACACCAGTGCCCGCCGCAGATACAGGTGGGCCAGGCATTCCCAGGTGTTGCCGATCCCGCCGTGCACCTGGATCGCGGTTTGGCAGACGGTCCGGGCGGCGCGGGCGGCATAGAGTTTGGCGATCCGCGCAGCCCGCAGGGCCGGCTCCGGTTCGAGTTCGTCGACCGCCCAGGCGGCATGCCACAGCACACTGATCGATCCCTCGAAGGAGGGCACGGTGACGATCTTCCTCAATCGCAAGAAGAAATCCGTCCCGCGCCGCGACGGCGAAACCCTCCTGGAGAGCGCCCGCCGCGCCGGACTGACGCCACCGTTCTCCTGCGAATCCGGTAACTGCGCGACCTGCATGGCCAAACTCACCGAGGGTAAGGCGACCATGCGGGTCAACGACGCCCTCACCGACGATGACCTGCCTGGAAGAGGGTTACATCCTGACCTGCCAGGCCAGCCCGGGTACCCCCTCGGTGGCCGTCCGCTACGAGTAGCCGATTCGGCGCCGGGTTCCCACGCCGGATACCGCCCGATCTGCGCGGTCGCGGCCGGAGTGCCTACCTTCCGACCGCGCCGACCACCGGGGATACCCGCGGGCCGCAGGTCTGGGCTTACCCCTGATCGTCCAGGACCTCGCGCAACCTGTCCGCGAATTCCTCGGGCTGCCCCGCGTACCCGAATTCCTCGTCGAGGAAGCCACCGTGATGGCTCGGGAACACGGTCACCCGCTGACCGAGTAATTCGGCGGTGGCCACCGCGGTGCGGCCGGTGAACGTATCCCCGGTCTCCACTCCCACCGCGATGACGACGCGGGTCGGTGCGGCGGCCACTACGCCGGGGTCGGGCCGATAGCCGGTGACCGCCCGTGAACGATCCGACAGCAGCGGGTTGTCCCGAGAGCCGTCGTCCTCGGTCGGCATCCCGAACACGGCAGGGTCGGCCGCCGGTTGCGCGAAGTACTCGTCGGTGAACTCGCCCTGCCAGGAAGTCATCGCGAGGAAGGCCGCCATCCCGGCACCGAAGCCCTTTGCCTCGTATGCGTCACGTACAGCCGCACGGGCACGTTCGGCGGCCGCGGCATCGGGCAGCACCGGGATCAGCGGCGGCTCGTGCGCCACCAGGGTGATGACGTCGCCGGGGTGGGCCACTACGAGCGCGAGCGCGGTCACCGCACCGCCGCTGCTGGCGAACATCTCGACCGGACCGGCACCGAGTGCCTCGACAACGGCATGAACGTCCTCCGCTTGTACCTCCGGCACGTGGTCGACGCGACCGTCCTTGCGGATGCTGCGGCCGATGCCCCGCGGATCGTAGGTGACGACGGTGCGGTCGGGAAACTGCGCAGCGAGCGCCCGGAAGCCGGCCGCCTCCATGGGCTGGCCCATCATGAACAGTGGCGGCCGTCCCCCAGCGGTGGGCAGCGGACCGTGCACGTCGTAGACGATATCGGCACCGGCGGTTGCTCCCCGAAGGACACCGGCTGTCGGCACTGCGACGGGCGGTGAAAACCGGCCTCGACGACGAACTCACCCTCCTACTGGCGGTCGGCACCGACACACCCGGGGACGTGCAGGTGATACCTCATGGAGAACCTCTGGTCGAGGTTCCGGCACTCGTCAGCGGCGAGTCTCCTGCCGATCTGGACTTCACGGACCTGGTGGAGAAAGTCGACCCTCATGCGCTGCCGGGTGTGCAGCAGAAGGCCAGTACATCCATGATCAGCACGCCCCTCGCGGCCGGTTTCGGACGGTTCATCCTGAAACTCTCGCAGGACGGGTTCCCGCATCTGGTGGAGAACGAGGCGCTCCACCTCGAGGCGGCGCGGTTGCTCGAGGTTCCCGTCGCCGCCGCGCAGTTGATCACCGACCGGGAAGGCACGTCCGGATTGCTGGTGCGACGATTCGACCGTGTCGAGCAGGGCGGCGAATGGACTCGGCTGGCGTTCGAAGACGCCACACAATTAATGGGAATCCCGCCTGCGGGAAAGTACACAGTGGACGCGGTCGAGGTCGTCCGGGCACTCGCCGCCGTGGTGCACGCACCGCGCGTCGCCGTACGGAACCTGTACCTGCAATTCTTGTTCGCCTGGCTCACCGGAAACGGGGATCTACACGCCAAGAACCTCGGCGTGCTCGAAGCTCCGGACAGACGATGGGCACTCGCACCGATATACGACATCCCCGGCACACTGATCTATGACGATGATTCGATGGCACTGCCGATAGGCGGCCGAACCCGCAAACTCACAGCACGCGACTGGATCGGCTTCGCCGCCGAGATCGGCCTACCCGACCGTGGCGCAGCCTCCGCACGCGCCGTCGCACTGCGTGCTGCGGAGGCCGTCGACTACGGCCGGCTTCCTTTCACCGGCTCCCCGGTCCGAAAAGTGGAACGCGAACTCGGGTTCCGCCGCAGCGAGTTGCAACGGCTGTGACTTCGATCGCGGCCGCTGCAGGCTTTCAAGCGAAACCGCGGAACACACCGTCCGGATCGGCGGCGTCGGCGAAGTCCTGGAAGTCCATATTGGCGATGGACAGATTGTTCTCGATGCCCCACATCTCGGACGGGAGGATTCGGACCGTCCGGCCGCGTTCGTGACCGGTCTCCTCCGGGCCGGTGTCGACGGCGAGGATCGGATGTTCGGGGTGGGTGAGGGTGACGGAGTCGGCCAGGAAGACATAGTAGGTCGGCCGATCGCCGATCTCGTCGAGTAGTGCGTCGATCGACAAGCCGTCGTTCTCCGGATTATCGATGCAGGTCAGCGTGGCGACGAATTCGGCATCATCGCCCGCGCCGGGGGCCATCGCCAATGCGGCCACGACCCGCCACGCGTCGTCGTCACCGAAGTCGGTCCGGATGAACAGCGACACGTCGTCTTCGAGGTGGTCGTCCAGTCTGCGTCCCGTGCCGAGCGCTTCGGTGAGTTCCGCACCGGCCCGCGCGGCCGCATCGGCCGAGATGTCCTCGCGGTCCTGTCCGGCACCGTCCGGCGAAACGATAGAGGCGATGATCCGTTGGCAGTCGAGCGGGGACAGTGGGATGTCGCTGCGGATCTCGAACGTCCAGGGACCGAACGTTTCTCGGTGTGCTACCGGCGTATGCCTCACCGAGGGTTCCGGCTCGGGTTCGCCGGTATCGGTATGCCACTGGCGCAGGGTGAACGACATTCGGCGATGGTAGAGCACCGGGCCGACACCCGGCGTGCGCTCCTGGAGTACCAGCGTTCCCCTTCCGATACTGCGCGGGCACGGCATCCCTGCGGTGTACGGGCCGTAGCAGACGGTGTGCGGAATGTCTGTAGATCGGTCCCCGGACAGGACATCTTATTGACAGTCCAATCAGACTGTGAAAGCGTGCTCGGCACCGACGCCGCCCAGATTGGAATACCGAGATGACCTTCGCCGGTAATACGGTCGACTACGCAGTACGCGACCATCGCGCCTACCTCACCCTGAACCGCCCGGAGCGGCTGAACGCGATCACCGGCGAGATGGCCCAGGAGATCGGCGCGGCCGTCGCCGCGGCGAATGCCGACGATTCCGTGCGTGTCATCGTGATCCAGGGCGCCGGGCGCGCCTTCTGCGCGGGCTACGATCTGAAGCTCTACGCCGAAGGCGGCGAAGAACATCAGGGTGCGGTCTGGGATCCGATCAAGGACTTCCGGATGATGAAAGCCAATACCGACCACTTCTTCTCGCTCTGGCGCTCGGCCAAGCCGACCGTCGCCAAAGTGCACGGTTACGCGGTGGCGGGCGGCAGCGATATCGCCCTGTCCTGCGATTTGGTCGTGATGGCCGAGGATGCCCGGATCGGTTACATGCCGGCCCGGGTATGGGGCTGCCCCACAACCGCGATGTGGGTGTATCGCCTCGGCGCCGAACGCGCCAAACGGATGCTGCTCACCGGTGACACCATCGACGGGGTCCGGGCCCGGGAGTGGGGGCTGGTCATCGATGCGGTACCGGCGGCCGAACTCGACACCGCGGTCGAAGACCTCGTCGACCGGATGGCCGGGGTCCCGACCAATCAGCTGGTCATGCAGAAGATGATGATCAACCAGGCATACGACAACATGGGCCTGCAAGCCACCCAGAACCTCGCCGTCCTCTTCGACGGCATCACGCGCCACTCTCCCGAAGGCCGCTGGTTCGTCGACTTCGCCCAGCAACACGGCTTCGATGCCGCGGTCCGGTGGCGCGATACCGGTCGTTTCATCCCCGACGGCGGCGGCGATATCCCGTCCGACGACGAAATCGCCCGGATGAAACGCGAACTCGACGAGAAAGCGGCCGCCACGGCGGAGCGCGGCCGATGACCGCGCTCACCCGATCCGTATGGCCGATCGACATCAGCAGTCCCGTGCTGGAGCTCACCGTGGGCGGACTGCTCCAGCAGGCGGCCGCCGAGGCACCGGAACGGCTCGCGCTCGTCTCGGTCGCGCCCGATCGCAACGACCGCACCTGGACTTACGCACAGTTGCTCGACGATGCCGAACGTGCGGCAGCCTGGTTGCTCGACCGTTTCCGGCCGGGTGAACATATAGCGGTATGGGCGCCGAATGTCCCCGAATGGCTCGTACTCCAGTACGGCGCCGCCCTCGGCGGCCTGGTGCTCGTCACGACCAACCCCGCTCTGCGCGGACCCGAACTCGAATACGCGCTCGACAGGTCACGCGCGGCCGGTGTCTTCCACACCGGCAGCTTCCGCGGCACCGATATGACCGTGCAGATCCACACCGTGCTGCCCGCTGTGCCCGCGGTCCGGGAATCGATTGCCTTCGAAGGCTGGCTCGACGAGGTGCGCCGCACCGAGAAGCGGGCGCGGTTACCGGTTGTCGATCCGCGGTCGGCCACCCAGATCCAATTCACCTCCGGCACCACCGGCCGGGCGAAGCCGGCGGTACTCGCGCACCGGTCGATGGTGACCAATGCGGCGTTTGTCCGTGACCGCTGCGGCGCTTCTCCGGGAGCGACATTCGCCACCGCGCTGCCGCTGTTCCACACCGCGGGCTGCGGTCTGGCCGCACTGGGTTCGATGTACCAGCGGGCCACGCTCGTTCTCGCCGAGATCTTCGATCCCACAACCATGCTGACGGCGATCCAGGATCATCACGCCGAGATCTACGGTGGCGTGCCCGCGATGCTGCACGCCTTACTCGCGCATCCCGGACTCGCCGATTTCGACCTCGGTGCGCTGCGGGTCGTCATGTCCGGGGGCGATGCCGTCCCGCCTGCCCTGGTCGACGCCTGGGCGACACTCTGCGGCGCCGCGACCAGCGCGGTCTACGGTCAGACCGAACTCGGGCCGATCGTATGCCAGACGAGTCCGGCCGACAGCCACGAGGACAGCCGGTTCACGGCGGGCCGGCCCCTTCCTGGAGTGGAGGTGTCCATCGTCGATCCCGGCACGGGTGCGGTGCAGCCCATCGGGGTCGAGGGCGAGATCTGCGCCCGCGGGTACCAGCAGATGATCGGATACCTCGATATGCCCGCCGAGACCACTCAGACGATCGATGCCGAGGGCCGGCTGCACACCGGCGATCTCGGGACGATGGACGCCCGCGGATACCTCCGGGTCACCGGACGGCTCAAGGATATGATCATCCGCGGCGGGGAGAATATCTATCCACGCGAGATCGAACAAGCTCTGGTTGCGCACCCCGCGATCACCGACGCGGCTGTGCTCGGCCTGCCCGACGAGATCTGGGGCGAAAGTGTGGCCGCCGTGGTCCGGCCGGACCCGGCAGCGCCGGCCCCCACGCCTGCGGAGTTGCACGATTATCTGCGGGAACGACTCGCCCCGCACAAGACTCCCAAAGCCTGGTACGTCGCCGAGAGCTTTCCCGTCAATGCGATGGGCAAACTCCAGAAATTCCGGCTTCGCGACCAGATCGCCGACGGCCGGCTGGAAACATTGTGAACCGGAAGCCGGTGCGTGCCGAGGACGGTGGAGGTTCGGAGCGGCCGCCTTCCGCACCACCGGCGGCGCGCGCGGCGATGCCGACCCGTAGGGAGCAGCATGCGAGAACCCATGAGGCGCTGCTCGACGCCACGATCCGATGTCTGGTGGAGCACGGCTACGCCGGGACGACCACGCAACGGATCCAGGAGAAGGCCGGCGTATCGCGGGGCGCGCTGCTCCATCATTTCCCCTCGAAATCGGAACTACTGGTCGCCGCGATCCACCACATCGCCGATATACGCCTGCGGTACCTCGGTGAAGTCGCCGCCGATCTCGGCAACGGCCCCGAGGCCCTGGCACAGCTGGTGCGGGCGATCCGGTCGGCGATGACGGGACCGCCCTTTCAGGCCGCCCTCGAGCTGTGGGCCGCCTCCCGCACCGATACGCAACTGCGCGCGGCTCTACTCCCGGCGGAGAGACGGCTGGGGTCCGCACTCCGAGCGATTTTCCGGCAGCATGCGGGCATTGCCGATCCCGAAGCGGCCGGCACCGCCTTCGAATCGCTCATGGCACTCGTGCGCGGACTCGAATCGACCCGGCTCATGCGCGCGGATCCGGCCGTGGCCGACCGGATCATCGACGACTGGCTGCTCAGCGTGGACCGGCTGCGCGACAGGTGACGGCTATACCGGCCACAGCGGGGGTGACGGGGGAAAGACGACGGGTAACGCGGTCAACGCGCGATGGAACGCCCCCGTACGCCAGGTCAGCTCGGCAGCCGGCACCGCCAGCCTGATCTCGGGTAGGCCGTCGAGCAACTGGTCGATGGCATCCTGCGCGATCAGGTAGGCCAGCGAACTCGCCGGACAGACGTGCGGCCCGCCACCGAAGGCCAGGTGCGCGCGGTTGCCCGCATGCTGGTTCGACCCGATCGCCGGATCGGTGTTACAGGCGGCCATACTGATGACGACGGGCTGATGGGCAGGCAACCAGACATCGTCGATGAGGATCGGCTGTTTCGGGAACGTGAAACAGAAATTCGCCATCGGCGGATCGTTGAACAGCACCTCGTCCAGAGCGTCCCGGGTGGACAGGCTTCCGTCGAGCGCCCGGCCCCCGAACTGCTCGTCGGTGAGTATCAGCCGCAGCGCATTGACGATCAGATTCTGCAGCGGTTCGATACCGGCCCCGTAGAGCGTGGCCACCTGATTCATGATCTCGGGCTCGGTCAATGCGCTCGAATGCCGCATCATCCGTGTCGTCACATCATCACCGGGTTCGGCGCGCTTGAGTTCGACCAGATCCGCCAGCGATTTCATCAGCATCTGGGCGCCCTCCTCCGCGCCGACGCCCTCGAACATCGCCGCCATGCCCGCCGCGGCCCGCTGCGCGATCTCGGTGGGACAGCCCAGCATCGCGTTCAGCACCGCGAAGGTGAGCGGAAACGCATACTGCCGGATCAGATCAGCGGATCCGTCGCCGCAGAAGGAGTTGATCAATGGAACAGCGATCCGCTCCACGGTCGCGTGCAGACCGAACGGGTCGACCTCGGCCAGTCCCGCGACGATGGCCTGCCGATAACGCGCGTGTGCGCGGCCATCGTTACGCCGTGCGTTCGGCCGCCACTGCATGAGCGGCAGTACCGGGCAATCCGCCGGAATATCGCGCTGCCACATACGCGGATCGGCCGGGAAATGGTCCGGATCACCGAAGATACGCAGTGCGGTGTAATAGCCGATTACCAGCGTCGCCGGCACCCCGGGAGCCACCTCCACCGGAACCAGCGACCCGTACTGTTCCCGCATCGCGCGATAGGTGCTGTGCGGATCGACCGCGAACTCCCGTACATACAGCGGGATCCGTGGGCCGTCGATACCGGTCGGTGAGCTGCCCGGAGACCGGGGCGATAGCTGATCGGAATTCGTCACCGGACGAATCCTAGGCACCATACCGGTGCGATATCGGCGAACAGACGCAGTCGTTCCCGGCGGCCGAAGCCGCAATCGCCGGCCACGGTGTGCACCCACGGCGGCACGCCGCGTCCGCGCCTGTCACCGTATGGCGGCGGGCAGGGCGCCGGCGCGGTCATACAAGCCGCTCACCATTCACGGTCGCTGCCGGTGGTGTCGACGATCATCGCGCGGCGCCGAAGAACAGCCCGCTACCGCACGCCTCCCGGCCGGATACGAAGAACCCGATGCCGGTGGCCTGCGTCTCGGTGCCCGCTTCCTCGACAAGTGTCCAAGCCGATTCAGGACGTATCCCCGGGTGAGGTGCTGGGCGACCCCGATATAGCCCTCGGCTGCACAACACGCCCTACCCCGATCGGCCGGAACTTGCCGGAAGAGATGACCGCTCTCCCCGATACGCGCCGGCCGCGCCGAACCAGCGCGGCAGGTGCTCGAGCAGATCCTGCTGCTCGTCGCCGACCCATGCCACGTGGCCGTCGGGACGGAGCAGTACGGCAGGTACGTCGAGCTCCTCGCTGCTGTCGACTACGTGATCGATCCGATCAGCCCACCCGGTGACCGAGAGCCGCCCGGTCCGGTCGAGCAGCAGGCCGCGCCCCGCGTGCATCAACTCGTAGAGGCGGCCGCGCTGCAACCGCACGTCACGCAGGCGGCGGCCGAGCAGATCGTGCCCCTCGCCGAAGTCGTACCGGATGCCGATCGCGACGATCTTCTCGATCAGGTAGCGGTTCACCTCCTCGAAGTCCATCAATTCCGACAACAGCCGGCGCACCGCCTGCGGACCGGGCTCGGTGGACATCAACTCCGACTGGGCACGGGTGTTGTCGAGCACGTCGGCGGCCACGGGCCGCCGTTCGCTCTCATAGCTGTCCAGCAATCCCGCCGGGGCCCAGCCATTGATCTCGGCGGCCAGTTTCCAGCCGAGGTTGAACGCGTCCTGGATGCCGAGATTGAGCCCTTGGCCGCCCATCGGCGGATGGACGTGCGCCGCATCGCCTGCCAGCAGCACCCGCCCGACTCGGTACCGCTCGGCCAACCGGGTGGCATCGCCGAAACGGGACAGCCACCGCGGCGAATGCACACCGAAATCGGTGCCGGCGAACCCCCGCAGCTGTTGCGCGAACTCTTCGAGTGTCGGTGCAACCGAACGGTCCTCGACCACTTCGGCCGCGGGTACGACGACGCGATACACCCCGTCGCCGAGCGGACCCAAACCGAAACGCAATTGCGTCTTACGAATCTCGGCGACAGTGGTGGTGATCGTGGCCGGGTCCTCGGTCACCTCCATTTCGCCCACCAGCGTGTCGTTGTAGGACGGTTCACCCAGGAAGTCGACGCCGAGCAGTTTGCGCACCGTACTGCGGCCACCGTCGCAGCCCACGAGGTACCGCGCGCGCATTCGCGTACCGTCTGCCAGTTCGACGTCCACCCCTTGCTCGTCCTGACTCAGCCCGACCACCTCGCTGCTCCGCCGGAGCTCCGCCCCGAGCTCGGCGGCGTGCTCGGCCAGGAGGGGCTCTATGACGGTCTGCGGAATACCGAGAACGTAGGCATGCGCACTGTCCAGCCCTTCCGGCGCGGGCTTGGCGATACCGGCGAAGAAGCCCCCGAGCGGGTGCTTGCGGCCGCGCTCGAGAAACCGTTCCAGCAGACCACGCTGATCCATCACCTCGATACTGCGCACATGCAGCCCCAGCGAACGGACGAACGCGGGCGGCTGTACCTCCTTCTCCAGTACGAGCACACGCACCCCGTGCAGGCGCAGCTCCCCGGCCAGCATCGAGCCGGTCGGTCCACCACCGGCAATGATCACATCGAACACAAGCCACCCATCCGCTGAGAGTTTGCAGTTCCGCCAGTCCCTCGCGCGGTCCATGCACACCACACGAGCCTTTCGCAGGTCCTGGTCTTCGGTCGGCTATTCTGCGCCATGCCCCGGGTCTTGCCGCAAGTCCCCCTATGCGATATATGTTGAAAGGGGCCCGAGATCTGTTCAGCAGCTCAGCTTTGAAGCGGTCGAAGAGGCTTTCTCTTGTCGGAGCAGTTTTCCCGTTCCTCGAGGTGCTATACGCCGACAACTCGACCTAGTTCAAGCAGGGCCCCGGATCCGCCGAAAATACAGGATGAGGAGCGCCTGTAATACCAGCCGTGCGCAATCTGCGAACGGCTGGCCAACGACCCTGAGTGCCGCTGGGCATCACGGTGAGCGGGTCACACCGACCGACCTGCGGAAGACCCTAGTGCGATGTTTCCATGAGTCGTTTCAGGGTCCGCAGGATTCGCTCGAAGTCGCTTACCGAGCGTTGGCTGAACTCTGGATCCTCTCGCTCGAGCAGATCGACGGCCTGCGCTTCGACCGCGAATCCGTGACGAGCCTTCTCTTCCATCACCCGACTCGGCACAAGCACCCAGTTTCGGTGAGAGGTATCGAACAACCAATCGACCTTGCGGTCCTCAGCTTCGACTATGGAGCGTAGCGTGTCCCTGAATTCTTCCGGGCGAGGCTCGGAAAACCGCCAGACCACGAGCGGCGGTCTCGCCGTGCCGTCGTCGTTTATCCCCCCTGCATGGCGATACCACTCCATATTTCCGAAGTTCTTCAGAAGCGTGATCAAATCGCGCGAGCTCATTTATCCCACCACCTTTACCGTAGCCCCCGGATTATCACCCATGATCGTCCTTCGCCATTGTTCGATCGGAATCGGAGTTGGACTGTGCCGCGGGTCGTAGACGTACTTTCCGTCCGAGTAGACCTCATGATATTCGAATTCTTCCGGTACGCCGAACTCCTCGACGGTCAGATCCTTCCCGGCCGCCGGGTCGACTCTCAGCACCTCCCCTACGCCACCCGCGACATCCTTCAGGTGTTCGGCTATCTCGGAACAGTCCTCGCCCGGGTGGATACCGGCCGAAAGCTTCCTAGCCATTTCGTCGGTGACATCCTTGTTCGGGATCACCTCCGAGCCGGGTTCGACTCCTGCACCCGAAATATCATTGACGTACACCTTCATAGCGATTATGGCGCTCAGCTTGACCGCGATGTCGGTCATGGAGGGAACCTTGTCGAAAGCCGTAAGGGCAACAGCAGCACCTGCCGTCGCGGCGGCCAAACCGACCACTCTGTAGAGCCTGCTGGCTTGATACGCGGATCGAATCGCAATGATCGTCTCCCCGACGACCACACCAACTGTGCTGCCGGCTGCGACTAGGCTGCCACCGAAACTGATGGCCGCGAGTGCCAGTCCGGCCACCACGGCGATACCGATAGCGGCAACAGCCTCGTTGATCGAGGCCTCGAAGCTACTACGGGCATCGATCGTGCCGGTGTGGAAGTCGCCGACTGCCATTGACAGCCCCTGTGAGGCCGAGGCAAGTTCCGTCGCACCGGTGCTCAGCGTGTCGAGATGACCGAGAACCAAGCCTAAGTTCTTCTTGTCCTGGATCGAGTCGAACAGACTACGGATTTCGCCGATCTTTCCCGCCGAACCGATGACGGTGGGATTTTCAGCGAAAGTCCGCCAAACGGTAGCCGCTTTTTCGAGTTTCTGCTTATCGCCGTTGGGAAGCTTACCGAACTCGTCACCGACCTTCGCGACGAATTGATCATAGAAGGCACCTACACCGCCATCGTGCTTGTCCACACCAATACCGTTGTCGGCAACGGATGTCGGTATCGTGACCCGATGCTCGGCCATCGCCAATACGTGGGGAGTTGGGGGCGAAGGGATACTCCGATTCGCGATGCCGTAGTTGTATCCCACTGCCGACAGAACATAGCCGAAACTCGTGAGAGCATCGGCCAGATTCGTGCAGCCCTGCATCGTCTGCCTGGCTACCTCGTCATATTTCTCCCCCCACTGGCGACATCCGTTCGCATCTCCTGCCATCCCGACGCACTCGTTCTTCACCGCATTGTGCACCGGCTTATCGGCGACACGGAGTTCGCCGGCAAGATCATGACATTTCTGGGCAGCTTCGTAGTAGATCTCCCAGTCGAGCTTCAGCACTCAACCCCCCGACAGCATTCTGAAATTTATATCTATCGCCTCTGAGTATCGAGTGTGCGCATCACGGGCGGCCTCACTCATCTCTCGAACGCCGTCAGCAAATTCCCTCGCTCCAGTGGTCCACTGGCTATGAGCGACGACGTAAGCTTGGGCGGTGAGACCTTCCCAACCGGTCCCCGCCAGGCTCGCCGCATGGTCATCGATTTCATCGAGACGCTCGACGATGAATCCGGATAAATTCGACAGGCGAGCCACAAGATCGTCGAGACGATCGAGGTCGACGCTGAACTGAGAACTCATGCTAGTCCAAACTCCAAGCAGAGAGATCCGAGGCGGCGGCTCTATGCCGTTCCAGTGAACCGCAGGTCGTGGTCGTAACGGCGAGTTCCTCAGCCCCGCCGCACCTTGCGAACGACCTCGGCACAGGCCCTGCAACGCCGGGCACGACTTCGAACGGCGATTTCATAGGTTCAAGCTCGGGAATTGTTGTGATGTTGCTGTGTCGGTGGCCTCGTATGTGTCCGACTGGACGCCAAGTAGCTGGGCGCGCAATGTCGGCAGCCACGCCATGCTCACGATCACCCGCGGGAACAGGCGGAACGGGTTGGCATCCAGGCCGTGACTGCGCCGCACCTGCGCCATCAGCTCCCGGTTGACGATCACGAACTCGAGCCCGAACTTCTCCCGCATTTCGTCCTGCCACTTCAGGCACAGGCTAGGCGGGCAGACGATGATCACCGATCGCGCGCGGTGCCGCAGCAGCAGTTCTTGCAGGACCAAACCGGCTTCGATGGTCTTGCCGAGGCCGACATCGTCGGCGAGCAGTAGATTCGTCCGCGCCGACTGCAACGCGCGGCGCAGCGGCTCCAACTGGTAGGCCTCGATATTCGCACCACTGCGGAACGGTGCCTGATAGGCGTTCGGATCGGCCGAGGTCACCGCGCCCCAGCGGACAGCATCGACAAAAGCCGCAAGCGTGTTCGGATCATCGAACCCGTCCGGGCCGATCGTCGTGGGCAACCCCTGGTCGGGCTCCCGAGTGTGGCCGACCTCGAGCTCCCACACCACGGCCAGCTCCTCGCCCAGGCGGTCCTCTTCGAAGGACTGCAAGGTGACCACATGAGTGAGTCCCGGTGTACCCTCGTCCGCCGGGCTGCGCGGTAAGCCCTGCACACGGACATCCGCGACCGCCCATCGGGAGCCGCGCACGTTGACGAGCTGACCGGGTTCCGGCACCGCTGGTACAGCGGTTGTCCTGGCCGGATCAGCGGTGGACCGCTGATCGGATGTGATCGTCATGGTCTTCGACCTTCCCCACTACACGTGCACGCTCAATAATTCGGTGGTGCAGACAGCGGAGGTCGCGAGATGAAGAGCCAATGCGACAGCCGCCCCGGAGGCCATCATGCTCGCATCTTGCGATTATCGCAAGTGTCGTAGGCTAGGCTCCGTGACGAGCATCGCAGATCGAGTGCGCGACGTTATCCGGGCATCCGGTCTGAGTCAGCGTGATTTCGGCGCGCGCGTCGGTCTCGACGAGACCAAGCTCTCCAAATCGCTCAAAGGCACCCGCCGCTTCTCCTCGGTAGACCTCGCCCGCATCGCCGAACTGTCCGGTAAAACCGTCGATTGGTTCGTGACCGGTGCAGAACCGCACCTCGCCGTCGCCGCGCGTACCACCGATGGCAACGCTACCGATGTACTGCGCATTGCCAGGCACTACAGCGGGATGCGGTCCGATATGGCGGTCCTCGGCTTTCCGCAACCATGGCAACCGGTGCCCGTGGACCTCGAGAGCGGGACATACCGGAGCCAAGGACAGCGATTGGCCGCGGAAGCCTCTGCCCGGATTCCGGTCGAAGAAGCCGCCCGGTGGGGGCCCGGATTTCTGGATGCCGTCGAATCGGCGTTCGGGATCGACATCTGTATCGCCGAGATAGGCTCGGGTCGCGAATTCGACGGGCTGGCGATGTCGGCGGACGGGGTGAAGCTGATCGTGCTGACCACCGGCGCGGTGCCGGCCCGGCAGCGCTTCACCCTTGCCCATGAGCTGGGCCATCTACTCGCCGGTGACGATCAAGGCCTCCATCTCGACGAGAACATCTTCGACCCCGCACAGCGGCGCGACCCCACCGAACAGCGGGCGAACGCCTTCGCGGCGGCCTTCCTCATGCCAGAAGCGACCCTGCGCCGGGCGGTCGATGCGAGCGGGTTCGGCACAGCGGGCTTCGCGGCGCTGGTGTGCGACCTCGTCGTCTCCCCCGCCGCGCTGGCTTACCGGATGCTCGACCTACGGCTCATCGATTCCGGACTGTGCGACGAATACCGCAGCCTTACTGCCGCCAAGGCCGCAGCTCTCGCAGGACGCAGTCCGGACTACAGCAGACAGGTCATTGCCGCGCGAACCCCTCGTCCACCAGGATTACTGGTGCGCGATACATACGCGGCCTATGAACAGGGCAAATCCACCCTGCGCCCTTACGCCAGCCTCGCGGGATTGGATGAGGACGGGCTGCGCGCCGCGCTGGAATCGGTTTCGGGGGAGTACGAGATTTCGTGAGTGCCTACCTGTTTCCGGACGCAGGCGTGTTGCACCGCTTCGCCATATCCAGCCGCCTGGACACCCTGAAGTCGTTCCTGGACGGGCGCGGGCGGTGGACGGCCGCGACCGCTTTCGAGGCCGCAAGGATGTGCGGCGGAGGTGCGGCCCTGGCAGCGATCGAGTCGGCAGGCTGGATGCAGGATCCGATCGAAATATCCGATCCCGAGGAGATCCAGCGGGTTCAGCTGCTGCGACGCACGGTGTTCGGCGGTGTGCCCGACGACCCACTGTCCCGGCTCGGCGAAGCCGAGACCTGGCACGTGTTGAGCGAGTGGACGGCATTCGCGGACGGCATCCTGGTCACCGATGATCCGATACTGCTGCAGTATGCCCAGCGATGCCGAATCCGCGCGCGCCGAGTTTCGCCGTCGCTCTCGCTCCGCGAAGCTACTTGATGAGGCAGGCCGAGTGCCGACGGCCGGCACACCGCCGCGCCCACCGAGCTCCACGGCTGAGCCCTGCTGAACGTTGACGATCGCGGGCGGTGTCCCAGCCGTACAGCTATGACCAGCCGGGCAGGAACTGGCCTTTGACGCGGGCCGGTCAGTTCACGGACTGCGCCTGCGCCTTCCCCCACATCACCAATGCCCAGCTCAGGCAAACGAACGCCGCCGTGCTCGTCACTGCGCGCACGATATTCCAGGCCACCCAGCGCGATTCGGCGAATGCCTCCCGTACCGCTGCCGGATCGGCCAGGTCGGCGGGCGCGCCCGCGGCCTTCAACGCGTCGTTGAGCGGCAGGTGCACGGCGAAGGTGATCACTACCGCCACCAGGTAGAGCACTGCCGCGGCCGCCGCCCAGAACAGCACCGACCGGCTGTCGCCGCCGAAGCTCAGCAGCGCTGCCGCGATCGACAGGATCAGAGCACCCAGGAAGGTGGCCAGGAACAGCGGATTGATGATCGCGCGGTCGATCGCCTGGTATGCGCCGATGAAGGTGCGGTCGTCGGTCGTCCGCAGGCCGGGCATGATCGCCACCGCGTAGATGCCGAACACTCCCGCCATCAGGCCGGTGGCCACGGTGGCCATGATCAGTACGACGGTCCGGAGTCCGTCCATCTCTTCTCACCTCGTTCGAGTAGTCCCGATTCCTGTTCGAGACCCGCGGAGGCAGCCCTGAACAGGGCAACGGTACCGGCGGCCACCGACACCCACCAGTACTGAAAACGAGGGCCCCCACCTGGCTACTCCATCTCCGCTCCGCAGCCAGGAGCTTGATCTTCGTCAGTGAACTACCGGAAGCGATGCCTCGCGCCCTGGCCTACCCCAACTCCGAACTGTCGACCGTGTGGACAGATGTGTTTGTCTGTCACCCGTGATGTCGAAGTCGGTCCGCGCCGGTATCCATGCTCTCGCCTGGGCCGCGACGCTGGCAGGAGCCGCCGGGGTCGGGTTGCACTTCAACCGCTCGTCGGCGCAACCGCTGGTCTTGGGTGCTTCCATTGCGCCGTACCTGATGGTTTCCGCACCGGTCGCCCTGGCGGTGTGGGCGGCCGTGCGGCAGTGGCGCGGCGCGGCGGTGGCGGCTCTCGTTGCCACCGCCGCGGCATGGACCCAGGTTCCGCTGTATCTAGACCACCCGGGTAGCGGCGACGGACCCGAGTTGACGGTGATGCAGGCCAATCTCCTGTTCGACGGAGCCGATCCCCGGGCCCTCATCCAGCAGGTGCGGGACCGGAAGGTCGGTCTACTCACCGTCAACGAACTCACGCCGGCGGCGGTCGAGGATCTCGGCCGGGCCGGCATCGACCAGGTATTGCCGTACCGGTACCTCTCACCGGGCCGGACCGCGGCCGGCACAGGGATCTGGAGCGCCTACCCACTGTCGGAAACCGTCGAATACGACGGCTTCGTCCTGAACCAGCTCGCGGCGACAGCGACCATCCCCGGCGTCGGGCCAGTCACGGTGTACGCGTTCCATCCGGTGCCACCGGTCTACGGCACACAGGTCTGGGCCGACGAGTTGTCCCGGCTGCGCGACATTCTCGACCGATCACCGACCGACCGGCCGGTGATCGCCGGCGGCGACTTCAACGCGACCCACGACCACTCGCAATTCCGCGCGCTGATATCGGGCCGTTTCCACGACGCGGCCGAACAAGCGGGCGCCGGACATCTCGTCACCTACCCGACCGACAAATGGTGGCCGCCGGTGGTCGGTATCGACCACATCGTTCTCGCGGACGCTTACTCGGTCGCGGTGGAAACCGTCGGACTACCCGGCGCGGACCATCGCGCCCTGGTCGCACGCGTCCGTCTGCCGGGTGTCCCCTGACAAGCCCCCCAACAGAGACCCGGTGGCGGCGCGACGGTGCAACCTGGAACACGGCAAACCGTACTGACGGCCGCGCCCACCCCACCAATGCTGGAAATGATGGCTGCCACATTCTCCGGCTGCGGGCGCGCAGGCCATACGATTCGGGCATGTCCTCGCCCCGGATCGAGAAGCCCGGCCTCCCGAGTACATGACCTGGTCGGAACTGGAGCGACTGCCCGGGGAACTGGCGGATCAAATCGAGCTGTGGAACAGGCGCGTCGTGTGGGTGCGTCCTGGGCCACGCGAACACCAGAAGTTCACTCGACGACTGGTCAACGAGATCGAGCGCTGCGCGCGTAAGTGCACGTCCCCAGCGCTGCTGGGAGGTCGAGTCCGAAACCCACGTGTTCCTGGGGACCACCGGGAATCGGACTTCCTGACGCCGGACTTCCTCGTCGGTGAGGTGCTGTCGCCATCCAATACCCAATCGGATATCGAGGCCAAGAAGAGCCGATACGCCGCCGCGGGAATCCTCTGGCACTGGGAGGTGACTTTGCGACCGGATATCAGCGCCATCGCGACGATCCGGGCCTATGGCCTGGAAACCGGGGTCGCCACGTTGCCCGAGGGTGTGCGCCCACTGCACCGTTCCGATTATCGCCTGGTGGGCGAATGGATGCACACCGACCCGATAGGGGTGTCGTTCGGGTATCCGTCCCGATCGATATCGGGTGGTCCGCTCTCGCGTTCTGAACAAGACTGCCCAGCGGGCAGCCGGGGTGGGTGGCATCGTGGCGGTTCCCGCCGGTCAGCGTCGC
>NZ_JBKOOL010000078.1:0-25387 GCF_046764065.1 Nocardia sp. NPDC002869 | reverse complement strand
CGCTGCGGATCGGGCTCGTCCGGCCGTGGACTCCGGGCGGGATCGGCGGCCACACCCCCGGCCGCCCGGAGTTCGTCGAGTCGGCGCCGCATCTGCGCCACCGGATCGGTGGTCTCGGTGCGCGCCCCGGACCATTCGTCCATCGGGTCAGAAATCGGCCGGGGTCTCTTCCGTCGCGGTCACATCGGCACCGATCCCCAGCTTTTCCTTGATCTTCTTCTCGACCTCGTCCCGGATATCGGTGTTCTCCAGGAGGAATTTGCGGGCGTTCTCCTTACCCTGGCCGAGCTGATCGCCCTCGTAGGTGTACCAGGAGCCGGACTTGCGGATGAACCCGTGCTCCACCCCCATATCGATCAGCGAGCCCTCCTTCGAAATTCCGTGTCCGTACAGAATGTCGAATTCGGCCTGTTTGAACGGCGGGGAGACCTTGTTCTTCACGACCTTGACCCTGGTCCGGTTACCGACCGCGTCACTCCCGTCCTTCAGCGTCTCGATCCGCCGGACATCCAGGCGAACCGATGCATAGAACTTCAGCGCCTTACCACCGGTGGTGGTTTCCGGGGAGTTGTGCACCATGACACCGTCGACGAAGTAGTTGTGGTTGCCCTCTACCTCGATATCGAACCGGTGCATCGACCTGGTCTGCGGCTTCACGCGAACATCCAGGACGCGTGCCGGTACAAGCCTTTTGACCGGAGCCACGAAGTCCGGGCGGACGATACCCGCACCACGGTTGCGGGGCAGAAGTTTGTACTCCATGGACGGGGCCATATACGGCGCCACCAACTCCTGGAACTCGGCGGTCGCCGCGGTGGTGAAGACGAGCACGGCTTTACTCGCGCTACCGGCAGCACGAAGCCGGACGTCGAGACCGTGAGTATCACGAAGGTAGTCACGCAGACGAGTACGCGATCCTTCGCTCATCGCTTCCACGCATATTTCGATCCGGCCGCTCCCCCCAGCGGTACGCTGCTGCACTCCTTTCGAGCGCACAGTGAACGATCCGTCGTCCATGTACCAGATGGCCAGCGCGAGCGGTGTAAGCGCTTTCAAGAATTCTTCGGAGAGGAATTTCTTTCCATCACCCAGGTAGACCGCACGCTGCAACTCGGCCAGTTCGGGCAACGGCGTGAAATCGACAAATTTCGCACCCTTGTCGTCGATCCGGATCGAATGCTCGATGTTTCCGAGGAGGCCGACCTTCCAGTCCAGGTACTCGTGCTGGCGCGATCCGTGCCCCATCCGGAACCGAACACCATTACGATCCCGGCGGTTCGGCGACAAATTCCCCTCGCCCATGAGAGAACCGAGCACCACCTGGAACTGCTGATCACCCAGCCGGAAATCCTCGGCGGCCAGTACCCGATCGCCTGCGATGATCTCGCCCGCCTCGGTCCATCCACCGGGAGTGCGGATCAGGTGGTTCGCAGTGGCGGCGAACTGAGACCTGCCATTACCACTGGACTTCTCCACAGTGAACTGGAGAAAGGAGTCCGTCGGTCCATTGTCGTACCAGTTGACCACGCGCCGGGGAACGACCCGATCGGTTTCGGGGTCGTAGGAAAGTACCTCGACATCCATCTTCTGGTTGACGATCTTCCCGATTTTCTCGGTGGTACCGTCGGCCAGCTGAACCCGGGTGGCGTAATTGAAACACCCGAACATGACGCCGATCTTCTCGCGCAGCTGGTTGATGAAGATGGCGGTGGTGCCGGAATTGTTCAGGGCACTGGTCATCTTGCGCAGCGCCTGGCTCATCAGGCGGGCCTGCAGGCCGACGTGACTGTCACCCATTTCGCCCTCGATTTCGGCGCGGGGCACCAGGGCGGCCACCGAGTCGATGACGATGATGTCGATGGCGCCGGAGCGGACCAGCATATCGGCGATTTCCAGGGCCTGTTCACCGGTATCGGGCTGGGACACCAGCAGCGCGTCGGTATCGACACCGAGTTTGGCGGCGTAATCGGGATCGAGTGCGTGCTCGGCGTCGATGAAGGCCGCGACTCCTCCGGCGGCCTGCGCATTGGCGACCGCGTGCAGCGCGACCGTGGTCTTACCGGAGGATTCCGGGCCGTAGATCTCCACGACGCGGCCGCGGGGCAGGCCCCCGATACCCAGTGCGACGTCGAGCGCGATGGAACCGGTCGGGATCACCGAGACCGGCTGGCGGGCTTCTTCGCCGAGGCGCATCACCGCACCCTTGCCGAAACTCTTCTCGACCTGCGCGAGCGCGAGTTCGAGCGCTTTGTCGCGGTCATAGGGCTGTGGCGCCATCGTGACTCCCCTTTTCACCGGGTGGTAGGTAGGTGGTGTGGTTGGCGCCCAGAGTAGAGGGCGGCACCGACAAGTTCCGGCCTCAGCCTAGACGAACAGGTGTTCGAGTCAAGCGACGTGGCCGCGCGTCGCGACCCCTCGGCACGCGCCGGTCACCACTGCGGGAGCTCGGTCGTATCTCCCTCCGGCCGGGGTCCGTGGATGCGCCGCCGCGCCCGGGTGATGGGCACGTCGTCGATACTCGCCTCCCGCCGCGCCATCAGCCCGTCCGGCGCGAACTCCCACTGCTCGTTGCCGTAGCTGCGCCACCACTGCCCGGCCTCGTCGTGCCATTCATACTGGAAGCGCACCGCGACGCGGTTTCCCGACCAGGCCCACAGCGCCTTGCGCAGGGCATAACCGTTCTCCTTCGCCCATTTCCGGGTCAGGAAATCGACCACGGCCGGACGCCCGGTGAAGTACTCGTCGCGGTTACGCCACACCGTGTCGACGGTGTAGGCGGCGGCGACCGTCCCGGGATCACGGGTGTTCCACGCGTTCTCGGCCGCACGCACCTTGGCGGCGGCGGTCACGGCATCGAACGGGGGCAGCGGTGGTCGCATCCGGCGATTCCTTTCACGGGTTGGCAGGGGAGAGTTCGGGCGGACTCCAGCGCAGTGGCCCCGCGCGCCGCTCGGCCACCGCGTGCACGGTGAATTCGATACCGGCGGGACCGCCCGGGCCGGCCGCCCAGGACAGTTCGGCCGTACCGGTGAGGTGTAGCAGGCCGCCGGTGTTCCAGTCCGGGATCAGCACACCACAGCGCGGCTCCACCAGGAGGTTGCCGAGCGTCATGAACATCGAGTTGCCGCGATATTCCGGCCAGTACAGCCGGTTCGGCGCGCGCACCTCCACGAAGCCGGGGTCTCCCCCACGATGCGAGGCGTCGGCGCGGCCCGCCGTGTCCGTACTGCCCACGAAGAAGGCATCGGCCGCCGCTATCGCGGCGCACTGCCGGGCATCCAGTTCGATACCGTGGCGTACGTCCGTCGGCGGCTGCTCCGCGACGGCCACGATATGCCGCCGCGAGATGTACTTCGGGCAGTTCGAATAGACCTGATCCACTGTCATGCGCAGCCGATCGCCGATCCGGCGCACCGTCCCGTTGGCCCGCATCCGCCGGCGGCGGTCCGGTTCGACGGCGAGGAGGCCGACCCGCCACGGACGGTCGGGCGGCGTCAGCGGGTCGCCGCGCCGTGGTACCGCCGCGATCTCGAGGGTGTATTCGTCGAGGGCGCGGAGGAAGCCCGGCGCCCCGGTCAGCTGGGTCACCCACGGGCGTCCCTCGTCGTCCACCGCAGCGAGTACGACCATCGGCTGTTCGGCCAGGAAGCGGGCGGCGGCCTCGGGTATCGCGGTACGGACCGTCCGCCCCACCTTCTCGGCGATATCGGCCTGTCCCGCCCGGCGCTGCACCGCCAGTTCGCCCGGATGGAAAACATTCATCGCGGGTGCCGCTCAGAAGAATCCGCAGGTCGGCGCCGCACCGCTGGGTGCGGGCGCGGATTCGGCGCCGACCGGCGTATAGACCTCGAGCCGGATACCGTCCGGATCGGCGAAGAAGATGCCGCCGGACGCCGTACCCTCGCCGTGCGCGACCACACCGTCGTGGAAAAAGGTGACCGCGTGCTCGGCAAGCGCGGCTTCCACCTGCCGCACCTGTTCGAGGGACGGAACCTGGAAGGACAGGTGGTGCAGCCCGGGCCGATCCACCGGGAACTCCCCCGCGCTCTGCTGCCACAGCGTGAGCGCGAGTTCGCCCTTCGAGCCCAGAAAGGCCCATCGCCGTCCGGCATCGGCACCGGTGGCGAGCTCTTCGAAGCCGAGAACATCCCGGTAGAAGCGCAGCGAGCGATCCAGCTGGGACACGTTCAGCCCGATATGCCCGGTGGCGAGTCGCGGGGTGACGGCTGTCGTCATGGTCGATCCTCCCGGTTTAACCATTCAAATTGTTTGAACGGTTAGAACTTAGCGTGTGCGATCACCCGGCGTCAACCGCTCAAATATCAATAGGTGGTTACACTGGGTTCGGATACTCCGACACGGACAAGGCGACCGTTACCCTCAGACATGCTCGATCCACGCCCCCACCTCGGTGAACCGCCTGCCCTCGATCTGCTGAACACACGGTGGATTGAGCACGGTCCGCGCGACCTGCTCACCGACGTGACGGGCCTGCGGATCTGGCTGGAGTCGGCGGCCCTGACCGGAACGGCTCCCGTGGACGAACGGACCCTGGACGCCGTGCTCACCGCCCGCTCCGCCGTGTACGACGCGGTTGTGCACGGCGCCCGCGATGCCCTCAACGAGGTACTCGACCGGGGACGTATCCGGCGTCACCTCGACGAGACCGGACCGATCGGCATCCCCGAGGTCGCCGACCCCGCCTGGCTACCCGGCTGGCTGGCGGCGGACAACCTGCTGCAGTTGCTGGCCGAGGCGCCCACCCGCATCCGCCGCTGCGCCCATCCCGACTGCGTGCTGTTCTTCTACGACACATCCAAGAACGGAACCCGACGCTGGCATTCGATGGCGACCTGCGGCAACCGCGCGAAAGCGGCGCGCCATCATGCGCGCCGGAGCTGACCGCCCGTCACCAGCGAGCGCGCGGCACATCGAATTCGGCGCACAGCGCACGCCAGACATCACGTGGATCGACACCGGATTCGATGGCGTCGGCGCCGGTCCGGCCGCCGAGCGCGGGGATGACGTGATCATTGAGCAGGGTGTCGCCCCGGGCCTCGCCGAATTCGGTGTGCATGAGTTCCTGGAATTCCGTCAACCGCACCGTGCACAAGATACCCGCACCGGCGCCGGCGGGCTCGGAGCGGTCAGTGCGTACGCACCGAGTCCAGGACCCGGTGGCAGATCTGTACCGGATCGGCCACCTCGGCGACTCCCGCGGCCGCCGACCGCGCCGCCGCGGTGAAACCCGGCTCGGCCAGCAGCCGCAGCACCGCGGCGCGCACCGCCTCCGGGGTGAGCGGGCGGACCAGCAGCGACGAACCCTGGCGTTGCGCGCGATTGGCGAGCTCCCACTGGTCGCCGCCGCCCGGGACGGTCACCACGGGTACCCCCGCGGTCAATGATTTCGCCAGGAGCCCGTGTCCACCGCCACCGACCACCACGGCGGCGTGGGCGAGGAGTTCGTCCTGCCGGCCGAGCCCGGCGGTCGCCCATTCCGGCAGCGATTCCGGTGGCTCGTCGAGCATCGAGATCGCCACCCGGACCCCGGCTCCCGCCAGGGCCTCCAGCACCGTCTCCGCCATCCCTGCCACCCCGGTGTGCGCGGTGGACGGCGCCACCATCACCAAGGGGTCGTCCCCCGGCGGTAACTCCAGGCGGCGGTCGGTGGGCTCCCACAACAGCGGGCCGACCAGTTCGGCCTCCTCCGGCCAGTCCGGCCGCGGTACCTCCAGCGCGGGCAGGGTGGCGACGAGCCGCGCGGCCGGGCCCGGGTCGGTGGGCGGCAGACCCACCCCGGCCCGGGCGGCCTCCCGCTGCCGCTGCCCGGTCCGCACCGCGCGTGCGGTGAACCTCCGCAGCACCGAATCCCGGGCACGACCGCGCACACCGGCGCCCGGCGCGAGCCCGCTGCCGATCGGCGGCAGCCCTTTCGACGGAAGGTAGAGCGGATGCGGTGACAGTTCGACCCACGGCACCCGCAACCGCTCGGCGGCCATACCGCCCCCCGCGGTGAGCACATCGGAGACAACCAGTTCCGGCAGCATCGCGCCGAGTTCGGGCAGGATCTCGGTCGAGATATAGGCCGCCCGTTGATGAATGCGCGCCCCGGCATCGCCGTCGTCGTCGGTCGGCCTGGGCGCCAGCCCCTTCAGCCGCCGCACCCCGATACCGACCGCACGCGCGGCCTCGAACCAGCGGGGGCCGGTGAAGAGGACAGGATCGTCACCCGCGTCCCGGAAACGCAGGCAGAGCGCGATAGCGGGAAACGCATGACCCGGATCGGGACCGGCGACGACAGCCACTCGCATCCGGTCATGCTATCGGCGTGCCCGCAGGCGCCGAGTCCGGGCCGTGCCCGAGCGGCCGCGCCGGCCCATTTCGAGGCGGTTCCGCCACAGCGGCACCGCGCCGGCCACTCAGCCGGCGAAGGTGTACAGCTCGAACCCGACGGCGCGGACGCCGGCGAAACCGTCCACCGGACCCGTGGTCATCGTGACCACCGCGCGCACCTGATCGGCCACCGGTTCCGGGCTCAATGCCTCCAGGTAGCGCCGATGTTCGGCCAGTGAGGCCTCGGCAGCGCCGACAGTGGCGGTGACATCCACCGCGTGGGTGGCACCGGCCGGGACGGCCACGGCCGCCCAGCGCGCGGTCCACGGTGGTGGCTCGGTGATCTCGGGGAAGATCCACTCGTTGCCGGCATCGGATACCGCGTCGAGCGCCGCACGGCCGACGGCCCGGTGGTCGGCGCTGTTGACGATGCCGGGGGCCCAGGTCGGCCCGAAATGTCCCAGCACCACCAGTTCCGGACGGTGCCGGCGGATCGCTGCGGCCAGATCGCGGCGCAGGGCCGGGTTCGCTTCGATCCGGCCGTCCGGATGGCCGAGGAACTGCACCTCGCTCACCCCGACGACCGCGGCCGCGGCACGCTCTTCGGCTTCGCGCAACGGACCCGCCTCGGCGGGCGGCATACCGGCGATCCCCGCCTCCCCGGAGGTCACCAGCAGATAGCGCACATCTTTGCCCTGGCCGGTCCAGCGGGCCACCGCGGCGGCGACTCCGTACTCGATATCGTCGGGGTGAGCGACGATCACCAGGGCCCGCTGCCAATCTTCTGGAAGGTGCTGCATGGCGCCATTCGAACACAGGCGCCCGCCCGATGACACGGAAAAGCCGGATGACCCTCCGGGCGGAGAGACATCCGGCCGCATCGCGGGGGCGGATCAGACCTTGGTGACCGAGTTGTCGTCCGAGCCGGAGATCGCCTTGTAGAGCAGATACAGCCCGAACACCACCGCGCTGATCACCAGAATCGGGAACAGCCCTTTGATCAGTGCGCCGATCACCGCCAGCGCGATCCAGACGACGGCGACCACGCCGATGATCTTCCACAGCATTTTGTGCCTCCCAGCGATTGTCTCCTGTTTCGAGCATGACACCGCGGGCACGGGAAATCACCAGGTGAAGAGCAATATCCGGGGAAGATCAGGGTTGACCCTGAGACCGTTACGGGCGCGCGCGACCGCGGGGCACCTCGGCCCCGGGCGGCTGCCACGAGGGGTGGCCCGCGGCGGGCGGCAGCGGACCGGGAGCCCGGTCGGCGAGTTCGGTGAGTGCCTGCGCCCAGCCGTCCATCCGATCGGCCGCGTGCCGCAGATCGGCGACGATACCGTCGAACTCGTAGCGGAGCGCCCCTGTTTCGTCGACGGCGAGGACCCGGGTCGCCGCGGCGACCACCTGCTCGTACTCGGCGACGCCGCTGTCGAGCCGGGCGACGATCGACCGCAATGTCTCCCCGAGCCGATGCACGTCGGCCGCGTCGGCGATCTCGGCCGCGCCCCCGCCGAGGGTCCGGACCGCGCCTTCCATCGTGGCGATGTCGGCGGCCAGCGCGGTCAGCGCGGCGGCACCGGAGCCGGCGGTGGCGATCAGATCCTCGAGTTCCTCGGCGGGCAGCCGGCGGGACCGGGCGATCTGCCCGGCCACCTCGTGCAACGCCCGTTCGGCACGTGTCAATCGAGCCATGGCGGGCCGGGCGGCGGATCGGCCGGCGGGAAGTTTGCGCGGGAGATAGCCGGCCAGCGGCAGCGGCGACCGCCGCAACCGCAGGTAACGGCGGGTACTCAGGGCGGCGCCGGTGACCAGGACGACCGCCCCGCCGCCGAGCACCACGACCGCCCAGGCGGGGGCGGACAGGATCACCAGCCCGACCGCCCCGGCGGTGGTGAGACCGGAGACCGTGCCGAGACCGATACTGCGGCGCCGGGCCCGGCGCCGCCGGCGGAGCTCGCGTTCCCGCGGATCGGCCCAGCGGCGGACCGCGACGAGCGCGTTCTCACCGGCTTCCCGCAGACTGTCGGCGACGTAGGCCGCCTGCGGCTGCAGTTCGGGCCAGGCACGGGCGAACTCCCGGGACCCGGTGCGGAATCGGGACCTGTCAGACTTCATCGCTGTCCTCGCCGAACTCGGTGGAGCCGCTACTGCTGTGCGGTCCGGCCCTTGTCCATCTGTGGTTGTGGTTGTGCGGGTTCGGCCGCCGATTTCCCGGCGTCGAGCGCCGAACTGGTGTTCCCGGCGGGCAGGGAATCGCCGCGCATGGACGCGCGGATCTGCTCGAGCCGGCTGTGGCCGGCCATCTGGACGCTGGCCTGCTGGACCTCGAGCATGCGCCCTTGGACGGTGTTCTGGGCGAGTTCGGCGGACCCCAGCGCGGTGGCGTAGCGGCGTTCGATCTTTTCCCGCACCGCGTCCAGGCTGGGGACGCTGCCGGGGGCGGACAGGGTGCTGTCCATCTGCTGCAGGGAGGCACTGACCTGCTCCTGCATCTTGGCCTGTTCGAGCTGGCTGAGCAGCTTGGTACGCTCGGCGACCTTCTGCTGCAGCAGCATCGCGTTCTGCTCCACCGCCTTCTTGGCCTGCGCGGCGGCCTGCAGCGACTGATCGTGCAGCACCTTCAGGTCCTCGACCGACTGTTCGGCGGTGACCAATTGCGCGGCGAACGCCTCGGCGGCGTTGGTGTACTGGATGGCCTTCTCGGCATCACCCGCGGCATTGGCCTGGTCGGCGAGGACGACGGCCTGACGGGCATTGGCGTTGAGCTTCTCGACCTCGTCGAGCTGCCGGTTGAGCTTCATCTCCAGCTGCCGCTGGTTCCCGATCACCGAGGCGGCCTGCTGGGATAGGGCCTGGTGCTGACGCTGGGCCTCTTCGATAGCCTGCTGAATCTGGACCTTCGGATCCGCGTGCTCCTCGATCTTGGCATCGAAGAGGGCCATCAGGTATTTCCAGGCCTTCGTGAACGGATTAGCCATCGGTTGATCCCGCCTCCATCTACTGTGCCGCCTGGGCGACTCGGAGTGCGCGACCGTCACGCACTCGGTATCTGCCTATCCTCCACCATGCGGCGCCGGGTCCCGGCCACCGAACGACGCCGCGTCTCGCCGAGAACGGCCGCGCCGACGCATACTACGAATCTATCCGGTCCCCGGCGCCACGCGCATTGTCACGATCGGGTATACGACGGCTATAACCGATCAGGCCGCTTCGACCAGCACCAGCGGGCCGTTGGTGGGCGCCGGGATGACGATCCGGGTCTCGCCGTCGACCTGGGTCCGGGTGCCGTTCGCGGCCGCGACGGCGGCGGCTTCGGCGGTCGCGGGCTCGGCGGCCGGCTCCGCCGGTGCCGGGGTGGCCGCTTCGGCGGGTTCGCGGGCCGGGGCGGCGCCCGCCGGCAGATCCTCGCCGGCGATCGCGGTGCTCACGTCCCACAGCACCCGGGACAGCGGCACGTCGAGCGCCTCGCAGATCGCGGCCAGTAGTTCACTGGACGCTTCCTTACGGCCCCGCTCGACTTCGGAGAGGTAGCCCAGGCTCACCCGCGCCGAGGTGGATACTTCACGCAGGGTCCGGCTCTGGGCGAGGCGCGCACGCCGCAGACTGTCCCCGATCGCTTCTCGCAGCAGCGTCATCGAGTTCTCCTTCTCCCGGTAGGCGTCGCCCACGGCACGCACGCGGTTCTCTCTTCGCACAACGTCGGAACCGGCCCCGAGGGTTCCCGAGCCGGTCGCGGAACTGCTCACCGGGTGGGTGATTCGCCCCGCACGCACCGCAGCAGTTCCCGAACCGCGGCCTGTGTCGCTGTGAACCTGATATTCCACCGGTCGCCGGTGAGTTTCAACCGCATCACCTCGGTATGCCCGGGCCCGGCGAGTCCGAGGAAGACGGTGCCGACCTCGATCCCGTCCTGCGGGTCGGGTCCGGCGACCCCGGTGAGCGCGATTCCCCAGTCGGCGACGCAGCGGGTCCGGGCGCCGACCGCGAGCTGTTGTGCGGTACTCGCGGCCACCGGACCCTCGGCGGCCAGGACCTGTTCGTCGACCCCGGCCAGGCTGTGTTTGAGGTCTGTCGCGTACACCACCAGCCCGCCGCGCAGCACCGCGCTGGCACCGGGCACACCGGCGATCGTGGCGGAGACCAGGCCCGCGGTCAGTGATTCGGCGGTGGCGACGGTCTGTCCGCTGTCCTTCAGGACGGCGACGAGATCGGCGGCCACGCTGTCGGCGGTGAGCGGCCCGGTATGTCCGGCCGTCATCCGCGGGTCCGGTGCGGTCCGGCGAGCCACAGCCTGGCCGCCTGGCCGACGTAGTCCAGGCCCGTGACCACAGTGAGAACCAACGCGATCCACATCAGCGTCATTCCCGCGGTCGCGAAACCACCCGAGAGCGGCAGCACCAGCACTCCGATGGCCACCGACTGGACGAGGGTTTTGAGTTTCCCGCCGCGACCGGCCGGGATGACCCCGCGGCGCACCACCGCCAGCCGCAGCAGGGTGATGCCGATCTCGCGCGCGCAGATGACGACGGTCATCCACCACGGCAGATCGCCCAGCATCGAGAGCCCGATGAGCGCCGCACCGATGAGCGCCTTGTCCGCAATGGGGTCGGCGAGTTTGCCGAAATCGGTGACCAGGCCGTATTTGCGGGCGAGCTGACCGTCGAACCGGTCGGTGATCGCGGCGAGGGCGAAGAGCAGAGTGGCGGTGATCCGCCAGCCGGTCTGATGCCCGCCACCGGCTAACAGCGCCAGGACGAACAGCGGTACCAGCGCGATCCGGATCATGGTGAGGATGTTCGCGATGTTCAGCAGCGGAACCGCGGATTCGGCGGGTGCGGGCACCAGACCACCGCGCGGTGGTCCGGGCACGGTCAGCGGCCGGTCCATCTCCTCGGGGTGCACGCTCATGGCCGCCTCTGCGCCGCGGCGCCGGGACAGGCGCGCGAGGTCGAGCGGGAGGGCGGAGTCTGCGGCACACACTCAGACTATCGGTAGCCCGGCCGACTACTGTGCACCCCATGACCTCACGGGGACCACTGAGTGGTTCGACCAGCGACGCACCCGGTACGCAGACCGCCACCGTGCGGGTGCGTCGCGCCCGCACCTCCGATGTCCCGGCGATCAAATCGCTCGTCGATGCATACGCGGGCCGCATCCTGCTGGAGAAGAACCTCGTCAATCTGTACGAGTCGGTACAGGAGTTCTGGGTGGCCGAGCTCGGCGACCGCGTGGTGGGCTGCGGTGCGTTGCACGTGCTGTGGGCCGACCTCGGTGAGGTGCGCACGGTGGCTGTACTTCCGGAGGTGAAGGGCCACGGTGTGGGCAAAGTCATCGTGGAGCAGCTGGTCGAGGTGGCGCGGGAGCTCGAGCTGCGGCGCTTGTTCGTGCTCACCTTCGAGGTCGAGTTCTTCGCCCGGCACGGTTTCGCGGAAATCGAGGGCACCCCGGTGACCGCCGAGGTGTACGCGGAGATGTGCCGGTCCTACGACACCGGTGTGGCGGAGTTCCTGGACCTCAGCTTTGTGAAACCGAACACTCTCGGCAACACCCGAATGCTGCTCACGCTCTGAAATTCACCGGCTGCGGCAGTACCCACCACTCCCGGTGGACGGCCGGCACCGCGCCGCCATCCCGCGCACTAGAGTCGACCGGTGCCTCTTTTCGCTGTTCACTACACCTATTCCGAAGCCACCGTCCCCGCTCGGGACACCCATCGCCCGCGTCACCGGACGTGGCTGGCCGACCGGCTTTCGGAGGGCGCGCTGCTGAGCAGCGGGCCGTACCCGGACGGTTCCGGCGCCCTGCTGCTCTTCCGCGCGGCCGACGCCGCGGCGCTGGACGAGCTGCTGGCCCAGGACCCGTTCGCTCAGGAGAAGCTGATCGATGACGTGCGGGCCGTCGAATGGCAGCCCGTACTCGGCGCGTTCGCCGACTGAGCGGTACCGCGTCCCGGCCGGGTCGGCGCCCGGCCGGAACGCACCGGCTACTCGCCCGGGCCGGCGGCCGACTTCGACCGGGCCTGCCCACGGGTGCGTAGCAGGCTGGCGACGGTCGCGACGACCAGGATGCCGAGGATCACCGACAACGACAGCGCGGTGGAGATCTCCGGGACGCTCACGTGCTCGCCGCCGTTGATGAACGGCAGGGTGTTCTCGTGCAGTGCGTGCAGCACCAGTTTGATACCGATGAAGGCCAGAATGGCCGCGAGACCGTAGGACAGGTAGACCAACCGGTCCAGCAGGCCGCCGATCAGGAAGAAGAGCTGGCGCAGCCCCATCAACGCGAACGCGTTCGCGGTGAACACGATGTAGGGCTCCTCGGTGAGGCCGTAGATGGCCGGAATCGAGTCGAGCGCGAACAGCAGATCGGCGAATCCGATGGCCACCAGTGCCAGCAGCATCGGCGTGAGTACGCGCCGGCCGTCGATCCGGGTGACCAGCTTGTCGCCGTCATAGGTCTCGGTGGTCGGCACGAAACGCTTGATGAGCGCGACGATCCGGCTGTCGCGTTTCTGTTCCTCTTCGACCTCGTGGCCGCTCTCCTTCAGGAGCTTGACCGCGGTGTAGACCAGGAACAATCCGAACAGGTAGAAAACCCAGCTGAAGGCGCTGATGGCGGCGGCGCCCACCGCGATGAAGATACCGCGCATGACCAGGGCCACCACGATGCCGATGAGCAGCACCTTCTGCTGGTAGATCCGGGGCACCGCGAAGGTGGACATGATGATCAGGAAGATGAACAGGTTGTCCACCGAGAGCGCTTTCTCGGTGACGAAACCGGCATAGTACTCACCGGCGAAGGTCCCGCCCCATTTCCAGGCGATCACCCCGCCGAAGGCCAGCGCCAGACCGATGTAGACCGCGGACCAGAAGCCGGACTCACGAAAGGTCGGTTCGTGCGGGGTCCGCACATGGGCGAAGAAATCGAAGACGAACAACCCGAGGATCACCACGATGGTGATTCCCCAGACGAGAGCGGTTACCTGCATACGGCGATCCGTTCAGCGGTGCGAGTCATATCCCAATCATGCCCGATATGCCCGTTTCAGCCGACTTGCGGGGTGGTTGCCCGCTATCGTCGCAGATCAGCGCGCCCGGCGACCGCCCGCACACCGGTCATCCGGCGTCCGGTGCCGGCGCTCCCCCGTCGCCGCCGCCTCGGATCGACCACAGCAGGCCGTCGAGTTCGTCCGGTTTGATCAGCACATCGCGCGCCTTGGAACCTTCGCTCGGCCCGACCACGCCCCGGGTCTCCATCAGGTCCATCAAGCGGCCCGCCTTCGCGAACCCGACCCGCAATTTGCGCTGCAGCATGGACGTGGACCCGAATTGCGAGGTGACCACCAGTTCCACCGCCTGCAGGAACACGTCGAGATCGTCGCCGATATCGGGGTCGACGTCCTTCTTCTCCCCGGCCTTGGCCGCGGTGACGCCCTCGGTGTACTCCGGTTCGGCCTGGTTCTTGGTGAACTCGACGACCCCGTGGATCTCCTCGTCGCTGATGAAGGCGCCCTGCAACCGGGTCGGTTTACCGGCGCCCATCGGCAGGAACAGGCCGTCGCCCATACCGATGAGTTTCTCGGCGCCGGGCTGATCGAGGATCACGCGCGAATCGGTGAGCGAAGAGGTCGCGAACGCCAGGCGGGACGGCACATTGGTCTTGATCAGGCCGGTCACCACATCCACCGACGGCCGCTGGGTGGCCAGCACCAGATGGATACCGGCGGCCCGCGCCTTCTGGGTGATCCGGACGATGGCGTCCTCGACGTCGCGGGGGGCGGTCATCATCAGATCGGCGAGTTCGTCGACGATGGCCAGAATGTAGGGATAGGGCCGGTACACCCGTTCGCTGCCCAGCGGCGTGGTGATGGCGCCGGATTTCACCTTGCGGTTGAAATCGTCGATATGGCGGACCTTGCTGGCCTGCATGTCCTGATACCGCTGTTCCATCTCCTCCACCAGCCAGGACAGCGCCGCGGCGGCCTTCTTCGGCTGGGTGATGATGGGCGTGATCAGATGCGGGATCCCCTCGTAGGGCGTCAGTTCCACCATCTTCGGGTCGATCAGGATCATCCGGACCTCGTCCGGGGTGGCCCGCTGCAACAGCGACACCAGCATCGAGTTCACAAAACTCGACTTACCGGAACCGGTGGAACCCGCGACCAGCAGATGCGGCATCTTGGCCAGATTGGCCGAGACGAACTCGCCCTCGATGTTCTTGCCGAGGCCGATGACCAGCGGATGATGATCGTTGCGGGTGGACGGCGCGGTGAGCACATCGGCGAGGCGGACCAGTTCCCGGTCGGCATTGGGCACCTCGATACCCACGGCGGATTTCCCGGGGATCGGCGCGAGCAGGCGCACGTTCTCGGTCGCCACGGCATAGGCGATATTGCGGGTCAGCGCGGTGATCTTCTCGACTTTCACGCCGGGCCCGAGTTCCACCTCGTATCGGGTGACGGTCGGCCCCCGGACGAACCCGGTGACCGCGGCATCGATCTTGAACTGCACCAGTACCTCGGTGATCGCCTCGATCATCGATTCGTTGGCGGCGCTGCGTTTCCGGGGCGGGTCGCCTTCGACCAGCAGATCGATCGGCGGCAGCGTGTAATCACCCTCGGTGACCCGGTCGGTGACGAACTCCGGATCCGGAAGCGGCGGCGGAGTCTGATCGACCACCGGGGGCGCGGCGGGTTTGCGCTTCTTGCGCGGTGCGGGTTGTTCGCCCTCCGGGGCGGCGGGGATCGATTTGGCGTCGCGCAGGGGTGGCTCGGCCGCGGATCCCGCCAAGTCGTCGGCCGGGTAGTTCTCGGTGGGAGTACGGCTGCGGCGGCGAGATCTGGTGGGGGCCTCCCCGGCGCCGGTCTCGTACTCGTCGACCGGATCGTAGCCGTCCCGATAGTCCGCCTCGCCCTCGTAACCGGGAGCGCCGAAGAATTCGCGCAGTCGCTGCGGCGCCTCGCGCACCGTCGTGCCGGTCACCAGCAGCACGCCGAACACCATCGCGAGCAGCAGTATCGGCACCGACAGCCAGGCGGTGAGACCATCGGTCACCGGACCACCGATCACGAATCCCACGAACCCGGCCCCCTCGGCACGCCCGGCGGCGTCGGTGGGGGCGCCGTCGGCGATATGCCACAGCCCGAGAAACGGCAACCCGATCAGCAGACCGCCCAGCACCAGCCGGGGCCGGATCTCCGGGCGGGGTTCGGTACGCATGAGCACCACCGCGATAGCGGAGGCGACGAACGGCAGCAGCGCCGAGGCCGAACCGGTGAGTGCACGGATGACCGCGTCCACCGCGCGCCCGATCGGCCCGCCGGCGGAGAGCCAGACAGCGGCCGCGAGCACCGCGCTGAGCGCGATCAAACCGAGAGCGACCCCGTCGCGCCGATGACCGTGTTCGATCTCCCCGGCTCTGCTGAGGGCCCGGGTGGTGGCGCCCAGCCCACGGGCGGCCATGGTCCAGCCGCCGCCCACCATCCGGCCGAACACCGCCAGCGGCGCCGTATCGGAACGTCGTGCGGCGGTGGGCCGGCGCGCCGCGGTGCGGCGGGGACGGGCGCCGTTGGCCGGGCGCGCGGCCGCCTTACGTGTGGTTCTACGAGCCGGACCCTGGGCCGCGGCCGCGCCGGCCGCGCCGCGTGTACTACCCGAACGAGAACGCGCCGCGGTGGTCCGCCCCCGAGCCGATCCCGCCCGCGCACCAGGTGTGGTCGTGCCGCGGGACTTACCTGCCATGGCCTCAGGCTAGCCGCAACAACCCCATCCGGACCATCCGCAACACTGGTTACCGCCGCCCCGGCGGTGTGCGCCGGCGGCCCGCGCCGGTCGTCGCGGGATGATCGGCGGCGGCGATTCGTACCTCGACCGCCGTCGATATCCGGCCCGGGACGCGGCGCGCGGACCGGTCGGCGCCGCCTCGCCCCCGCGGTCGGATTCGCCGCCGGCGGCGTTCAGAGGGAACGGTCGAGTTCGAGTACCTGCCGGACCGCGTCGGGTTCGCCGGCCGTGTCGATCCGGACCTGATCGCGCCCGAAGGCGTGCAGCAGCAATTCGGACGGTTCACCGGTCAGCGTCACCACCGGCCCGGCGCCGTCCACGATCCGGGCCCGTTCCCCGCGGGGCGTCGAGAACTCCACCGGTACCGGCGATTTCCGGTACGCCATCTTCCCCATCTTGCGCACCACCGCCCACAGCCGCTGCTGATCCTCGGCCGGTAGGTCCCGCGGTTCCCAGCCCGGGCTCGCCCGGCGGACATCCTCGTGATGAACGAACATCTCGCCGAGATTGGCGATCGCGTCCACGGGTCGCAGCGGTGACCACCAGGGCGGCCCGGTACGGATTTTGTCCAGCAGTTCGTCGAACTCCCGGCCGGCCGCTTTGTCCTGCACCTTCTGCAGGTAGCCGGCGAAGGGCGCCAACATGATTCCCGGCGCGGCATCGGGCCGTCGCTCCCGGACCACCAGGTGTGCCGCGAGGTCGCGTACCGTCCACACACCACATAGGGTGGGCGCGTCCGGGCCGGTGGCCTTCATCGTTTCGACCAACGCACGGCGTTCACGCTGAGCCATGTTCACACGATGAATCTAGCCGAGACCCAGCCATCGGGGAGGGAACGTGTTGCCGATCCGGTTGCTCACCGGCAGAGATGCTCTGTACTTTGTCATTCGGTCCATAAGGGTCGTGGACCGAAATACACAGATGGGAACACCTTTGAAGAAGATTCTCACCGTTGCCGCCGTTCTGGTGGCGACCATCGGCTCGATGTTCGTCGCTTCGGTGACACCGGCGCACGCCCAGTACAGCAGTTACTACGGCGCCATCGCGGTGTCCCTGTCCACCGGCAACTACGGCTGGTCCTACGACTACGACAGCTACGCCGAGGCCGAGTCGGCCGCGGAGAGCAGCTGCGGTGCCGCCGACTGCGTCGCCAAGATCTCCTGGCGCAATGGATGTGGCGCGCTGGCGGTTTCGGACAACTGGCTGAGCTACGGCTCCGGCGCCACCAAGGCCGCCGCCCGGTCCGAGGCGCTGGCCAACAACCCGGGCAATGCCTCCATCGAGCACTGGAACTGCACTTCCGGCTACGACCTGTGAGTTCGTACCGACCACTTTTCCGGCCGGCGCCGCACTCGCCGACTACACCGTAGGGGAATCAGAACTGTGAAAATTCGACCGATCCGGGTCGTGGCCGCCGCGACGATGGCCGCCGCCGCCCTGACCTTCACCGCATGCTCGTCCACCGAGGACTCCTCGACCGAGGCCGCCGCGACCAGCACCGAGGCCGCCGCCGAGTTCGAATCGGGTAAAACCCAGGACGGCCGGGAGGAGGGCAAGGCGCCGACCACCACACCCGCGCCGAACCTGCCCAAGCCGACGGCCGAAGAACTCAACGACAAGATCAACCGGGCGCTCGACGGCTCGGTCGGCGAAGACGAGAAGCTGGCCTGGATCGAGGACGCCGAACAGGATCCGCAGCTGGTCGACAAACTGGTCGAGGCGGCCAAGAAGAACGAGGTCACCGTCAAGATCACCAATGTCGGCGAACCGGTCGGCGGCAAGGTGACCGCCGATGCCGATGTGACCATCGGTGGCAGCCCGGTGGAGAACGCGACCGTCGATTTCGTGGCCGAAGGCGATCAGTGGAAGATCGCGCACGGATTCGCGTGCAATATCGTCAAATCCGCGCAGCTGGATTCGGCGGCCTGCCAGCCCGACGCCTGAGCCACGCGTAGCTCCGCAGAGACGAGAAACCGCCGGAGGGCTCGGCCCTCCGGCGGTTTCCGTTCGTTCAGACGCCGATCACGGTCGGCACGATCATCGGGCGCCGCCGGTAGGTATCGGCGACCCAGCGGCCCACGATCCGCCGCACGGCCTGCGCGATGCGATGCGTATCGGTGATACCTTCACCGGCCAGTCGCAGCAGTTCGGCTTCCACCAGCTCCGCCGCTTCCGCCAGCGCGGTCGGATCATCGGAGAACCCGCGCCCGCTGACCTCCGGCGGACTCACCGCCTTACCGGTGGTCTCGTCGACGGCCACCGTGATGGCGATGAAACCGCCCTCGCCGAGCACGAGCCGGTCCGACAGCGTGGATTCGCCGACATCGCCGACCGACAAGCCGTCCACGTAGACATGTCCGACCGGGACACGGCCGACGATGGAGGCGATGCCGTCGACCAGATCGACCACCACACCGTCCTCGGCCAGCACCACCCGTTCCTCGGGGACCCCGGTGGCGACGGCGAGCGCGGCATTGGCGCGCAGATGCCGCCATTCACCGTGCACGGGCATGGCGTTGGTCGGCCGGACCGCGTTGTACAGGTACAGCAGTTCCCCGGCCGACGCGTGCCCGGACACATGCACCTTCGCGTTCTGCTGGGTGATGACGGTGGCGCCGAGGCGGGCCAGCCCGTTGACGACCGTGAACACCGAGTTCTCGTTGCCCGGGATCAGCGAGGAGGCCAGCACGACCAGATCGTCGGCCCGGATATGGATCTGCCGGTGCTCACCCCGGGCCATCCGGGACAGCGCCGACAGCGGCTCGCCCTGCGAACCGGTGGAGATGAGCACCAGTTTGTTGCCCGGCAGGGTGGCCGCCTGATCGAGATCGACGACGATCCCGTCGGGCACCGACAGATAGCCCAGATCCTGCGCGATCTGCATATTGCGGACCATGGACCGGCCGACGAAGCACACCCGGCGCCCGTACTTCTGCGCCACGTCCACCACCTGCTGGATCCGGTGCACATGGCTGGCGAAGGACGCCACGATCACCCGGTTGCGCGCCTTGCCGATCACGGTGTCCAGGACACCGCCGATCTCGCGTTCCGGGGTGACGAAACCCGGGACCTCGGCGTTGGTGGAATCGACCAGGAACAGGTCCACGCCCTCGTCGCCGAGGCGGGAGAAACCGGCGAGGTCGGTGAGCCGGCCGTCGAGCGGCAGCTGATCGAGCTTGATGTCCCCGGTGTGCAGCACCGTCCCCGCGGGGGTGCGGATGGCCACCGCGAGGGCGTCCGGGATGGAGTGGTTGACCGCGAAGTATTCGCATTCGAACGGCCCGTGCTCGGTGCGCTCACCCTCGGTGACCTCGAGCAGCCGCGGATGCAGCCGGTGCTCCCGGCATTTCGCGGCGACCAATGCGAGGGTGAATCTGGAGCCGACCACCGGGATATCCGGGCGCAACCGCAGCAGGAACGGCACGGCGCCGATATGGTCCTCGTGCCCGTGGGTCAGGATCACGGCCACCACATCGTCGATGCGGTCCTCGATCGGCCGGAAATCGGGCAGGATCAGGTCCACACCGGGCTGCTGGTCCTCGGGGAAGAGCACTCCGCAGTCGACGATCAGCAGTTTGCCGCCGTACTCGAAAACGGTCATGTTGCGCCCGATTTCGCCGATACCGCCGAGCGCGAAGACCCGCAGGCCCTGCTTCGGAAGCTTCGGGGGCAGCGAGAGCCGGTCCTGGGCGGCGGCCTCCGGGGTGGCGGCGGGCGCGGAACGGGCCTGCTCGCCGCGGCCGCGGCCGGACTGCCGACCCCTCCCGCCGCGGCGCGACCGCTGGCCCCGGGCTTCCGGGGCGGCGGTTTCGGTCACGGGCGCGGATTCGGTTGCCACCGTCTCGGTTTCCCTTTCGCCAGTGGGTTCGGCGGGCTCGGCCGCCACGGGCGTGGGCACGGGTTCCTGCTGCGGCTCGGGCGCGGGGGCGGCCGGGCCGGCCCCACGCCGGGCGGTACGGCGGGGGCGGCGGGCGACGGGTTCACTCATTCGAGCACCCCCGCGGCCCGCAGATCCGCGGCCAGATCCTCGAGCTGTTCCGGATTGGGCATGATCTGCGGCAGTCGCGGTTCACCGGCGTCGATACCGAGCAGGCGGAGCCCGCCCTTGGTCATCGCGACGCCGCCGAGGCGGGCCATTGCGGCATTGAGCCACAGCAGACTGGTGTTGACATCGCGCGCCCGCACCACATCTCCGGCGGTGAACGCGTCCACCATCTCGCGCAGCCGTTCCGGGACCAGATGCCCGATCACACTGATGAAACCGACCGCGCCCATCGCCAGCCACGGCAGGTTCAACATATCGTCGCCGGAGTAGAAGGCCAGATCGGTTTCGGCGATAAGCGCCGCCCCCGCGTTCAGATCACCCTTGGCGTCCTTGACCGCGACGATCCGCGGGTGTTCGGCGAGCCGGCGAATGGTGTCGGAGGCGATCGGAACGACCGATCGCGGCGGAATGTCGTAGAGGGTGACCGGTAGGTCGGTGGCGTCGGCGACCGCGGTGAAATGCGCGTACAGGCCTTCCTGGGTGGGTCGCGAATAGTAGGGGGTCACCACCAGCAGGCCGTGCGCGCCCGCGCGCTGGGCGTTACGCGCCAGCTCGATCGAATGCGCCGTGTCATACGTGCCGGCGCCGGCGATCACGGTGGCCCGGTTGCCGACCGCGTCGACGACTGCCCGCAGCAGATCCGCCTTCTCCGATTCGGTGGTGGTCGGCGATTCGCCGGTGGTTCCGGAGATCGCGAGCAGGTCGACGCCCCGATCGACCAGACGATGTGCCAGGGAGACGCCGGTGTCTATGTCGAGCTTGCCCTCGGCACTGAAGGGGGTCACCATCGCGACACCTACTGTGCCGGACGCGCTCAACACCGGGGGCGTCGATTCACCGTTCGTCATGGTCAGAAAGGCTACCCGGTCACCTGGTACGGCTCGACACCCTCGTCTGTGTTCTCGGCCGCCGAACCGAGCGCCGACAGCATGATACCGCCATTTCGCCGTCATTTCTGTCCTTGAACGACATCGAAAATGGCGTCACACTGATGTCATGGATTTGACCAGATACACCGCCCGCATCCGGGACGACCTGGTGGCCGCCGCCGCCCTGGGTGACGAGAAGACCCAGGCCACGGCCGCCGCGCTGGCCGGCGCGGTGGAGAACTCGGCCCGGCTGGCCCTGCTCTCGGCCCTCACCGAACTCGCCGATACCGTCAGCGCCGAACTGGGCGACCGCACCGTGCGTGTCTCCCTGCACGGCACCGAAGCCGATATCGAGGTGCGCCGTGCCCCGGCCGGTGACAACCCGAGCTTCGAGGAGATGACCGGCGATATCAGCCGGGTCACCCTGCGTCTGGTCGAACAGGTGAAGGCGCGCGCCGAAGAAGCCGCCGCGCAGAGCGGGCAGTCGTTGAACTCCTGGATGTCCGGAGTGGTGTCCGGCGCGCTGCGCGACCAGATGCGGGGCGGCTACGGCCCCAAACGCGACGAGCAGTCGTAGCCTCCGGCCCGGCTCGTGCCGCGACCAGGGTCTGCTCCCGACGCCGCGATATCGGTACGCCGGTCGTCTCCCCCGGCGCTGACCAGCACGGTCGCGAGGAGGCGCCGGCCTGCTTATGAGCCCGTGAAATAGCAGGCCGTGACGGACGGCGACCAACAGGCGTTCATCCACCAGGGTCTGGTCTACGGCTGCGAGAGCGGCCACCACGCCGGCGTGTAGTTCCACGAACTCGGCCATCGGGACCGGCCAGCCGTCCGCCCGACCACCTCCCAGGTTTCATCGCTGTGCTGGAGGGGGCGCCAGCCGTCCATGTCGTCCCCTGTCGTCTCGCTGGTGGCTTGCACCGGCCGCCGGGGACACAACACCCGACGGCCGGGCATAAACGAATCCTGGGCGGGTGCTGTCTCGACTCGATACGACTTTGTGCGTTTTTGCGCGCAACCTTGTGAGCCACCGGGCGAACACGACCGAGGGCGAGACGCGGCTCATTCGCTGGTACGACCCCGACACCATGCCCGGCCTGTTGCAGACCGAGGGCTACGCCCGCGCGATCCTGCGCGTCTGCATCTCGATGATCGGGGGCCGTGACGACCTGGAGGAGGCCGTAGCGATGCGGATGGCCCGCAAGAGCGTCCTGACGCGCGCCGGGCACCGCTTCCACATCCTGGTCGGCGAGGCCGCACTGTATCCGACGGTCGGCGACAGCGGGGTGATGGTGGCGCAGCTCGAACATCTCCTCGGCGAGCTGGAGCGGCCCAACCTCCGGCTCGGCGTGATCCCGCTGGACATCGAGTACCGCGCAGCGGCGACGAACTTCGTCATCTACGACCGCGCTCAGGTGCTCACCGAGACCGTCAGCGCCGAGCTGACCATCACCCGGCCCTCGGAGATCGCTCTGCACGAGAAGACCTTCGCCGTGCTCGCCGAACAGGCCGCCTACAACGACGCCGCCCGAGCGCTCATCGTACGAGCGCTGGAGCGGGGTACAGTGCGTGACAATGACCGCCGCTACCCCTACTGAGTTTCCACCGCCGTGTCGATTTCGGACTCGTCATCAGACTCAAGAATGGGATTGCCGACACCGTTGTCACTATCAGCATGAAATGCCTTGTGCGAATCGAACGCGGCAATTCCGAATATTCCGTCGTCCTGGTGCGACATGAGGTATTCCTCAATTTCCTTGGCCGTTGCGCCTTCACGCAGTTTTGTCGATATCTCCCGATGAAATAGGAGGCAACACAGTCCGCGTAGCTCGACTGCCACAGCGACCGGTATACACGCATCTCGGGAGTCACGTCGTAGTCGGTGAACCAGGAGTCGTCGCCTTGCTGGAACTTCCAGGCGAAGCGGCGCGATGACCGTGTCGGTCGGCGACCAGCGGCGGTAGCAGGACCGCGAACAGCGAGCGCCTGACCATCCTTCAGCTTCTGCGCCTGTGCACGTACCCAGGCCACAGATGAAAGACCTGAGACGTGGTCGCCCCGGCTTCAAGCCGTACGGAAGACTGGGTGATGGCAGCCGCGCGATCATCATCCTTCGCGTAGAACAGCCAAGGGACAACAGCCAAGGGACAAATGACTTTCGACCCCTCCTCCGCCAACTCGTGCGTCCAACGTCCAGGGCGATGTTCTCAACCGAAACAGCAGTCCGGCCGATGTTCGTCACTCGCACACGAACGCATTCAATCCCAAAGTGATTCGCAACAGGGATGTCGGAGTCGCGAATGACGTTTCCCCATGACCTTCTTCCAAGTCCTGACACTGCGCGAGTCGTGCTCCACTCGTCATGGAACTCGAAAACAAGTTGTACGCGCAGCCTTGCCCCCGAGAGTCGATAGAGCGTCAGCTGCCAGACCGATGAGAAGAGCGAAACCGCCGCACTCGCAGTCGACACAATGACCGCGATTGTTGCCTCATCCAAGTGATGTCTCCATGAGCTGGGCCGCGACGGTTGCGCCGAGTTCCCAGCACGCTTCGAGGTCGTCCTTGGACGGCTTGCCCGACACCACCACGTACTCGGCCGACTTCACCCACCCGAGCCCGGTCGTGATCGAGGTGACGCCCTTCTCCGCGCCCTCGGTGCCCTCGTTGCCGTGGAAGTACACCCCGAACGGCCGCCCTCGGGTCGAATCGAGGCAGGGGTAGTAAATGACATCCAGCCCGTGTTTCAGGCCGCCGCTCATGTACCCGAGGTTCGCCGGGGTGCCGAGCACGTACCCGTCGGCCTCCAGCACGTCGGTCGGCGACAGCGTTAGGGCGGCGCGGCGCACCACCTCCACGCCCTCGATCTCCGGGTCGGTCGCGCCGGACACCACGGCCTCGAACATCGCCTGGCAGTGCGGCGACGGCGTGTGATGGACGATCAGCAACCTCGGCACCTCACCGAGCCTAACGGCTCCCGGCGGCGGGTTCAGGCTCCGGTGCGGCGCTCGTGTTTCTCCAGTTCCACCGCGCGGCGCATGGTGTCGCGGGCCCGGGACCGATCGCCGGCGCAGTCGTAGGCACGCGCCAGCCGGTAGGACACCCGCCAGTTGTCGGGGTCGGCCTCCCACTCCTTCTGCACCGATAGGAACAGTTCGTCGGCGGCCGCGCGTTCGATCCGGCCGGACGGGCGACGCGGCAGATCCGCGGTATCCAATTCCAGGCCCTCGTCGTGGATCCGGCGGGCCAGCCGCTGATGATCCAGCGCCGACCGCAGGGTGGACACGACCATCCACACCCCCAGCAGCGGCAGGATCAGCACCCCGACACCCAGCGCGACTGCCGCGACCTCACCCGAGGTCAGCAGCGCCACCGCGATCCGGCCCAGCCACAGGAAGTAGAAGACCAGCGCCAGCACCAGCGCCGCCACCATCGCGACGATCTTCCAGACCTCGCGGTCGCGGCCGGACGCGCCGGCGGAATCGCTCACAGGTCGAGGAACGGATCGAGGCCGACGGTGAGCCCCGGCCGCAGCCCGATCTGGCGCACCCCGAGCAGTACACCGGGCGCGAACGACGAGCGGTCGATCGAATCGTGGCGGATGGTGAGCGTCTCCCCCTGGGTCCCGAACAGCACCTCCTGATGCGCCACCAGACCCGCCAGCCGCACCGAATGCACCCGTACCCCGCCGACCTCCGCCCCGCGCGCACCCTCGAGTTCGGTGGTGGTGGCATCCGGGATCGGCCCGGCGCCGGCCTTCTCCCGGGCCGCGGCGATGATCCCGGCGGTCCGGTAGGCGGTACCCGACGGCGCGTCGGCCTTGTTCGGATGATGCAGCTCGATCACCTCGACCGATTCGAAGAATCGGGCGGCCTGTTCGGCGAAACGCATGGACAGCACCGCCCCGATCGCGAAATTCGGGGCGATCAGCACCCCGACCTCCGCCCGCCCGGCCAGCCAGCCCCGCACCTGATCGAGCCGCGCCTCGTCGAACCCGGTCGTCCCGACCACCGCGTGGATCCCGTTCTCCACCAGGAACTGCAGATTGCCCATCACCACATCGGGGTGGGTGAAGTCGACAACAACCTGCGTGCCGGAATCGACGAACCGGCTCAGCGGATCGTCCTTGTCGACCGCGGCGACGAGCTCGAGATCGGCGGCCGCCTCGACGGCGGCACAGATGGCCTGCCCGACCTTGCCCTGTGCTCCCAGAACGCCAACCCGAATCGGTTCCGTCACCTCGCCACTCCCTGTTCGTCGTCGACCTGCGGTCCGAGCCTACTGTGTTTATTTGCGCGCCTCCGGGGCGCGGGGCCGAGGCCCCCGAAGGTCCCGCCGTTCAGGCCTCGAGACTCGCG
>NZ_JBKOOL010000077.1:0-25617 GCF_046764065.1 Nocardia sp. NPDC002869 | reverse complement strand
GGGCCGGCTGTTTCCGGGTCATCCCCGGGCGGGCGAGCCGACGATGATGCTGCCGACCCCGCATTCCTCGAGTTCGTCCACTCCGGCGGCCGCGACGAACGCGGCCGTATCACTGAAGCCCTGGGCGCAAATACCCAGGCCCATCGCCGTTCCCGCCAGGTAGACGGTCTGCATCAGCACCCCGACATGTTTGAGAATGCTCGCGTAGGCCACCTGCTCATAGGTCCACATCACCCGGCCGGCGCGCGCCGCGAGCAGCAGTACCACTTGCGGTTCCGCTCCGCCGACGAGTGTCGCCGAGGTCGATCGCACCAGTCGGCGCACCTCGTCGGAGTCCGGTTCGGCGACGCGGTGCAGGGTGTGCTCGAACGAGTCGTAGTGATACATCCCGGCTTCCAGCCCGGCGACGGAGCGGACGATCGGGTAGATCTCGATCTCGTAGACCCCGCCGCCCGAGGGGTAGGGGCGGGAAAGTAGTTCCTCGCCTGGGCCTTCTGGTTTCGTCCCGCGGGTGCGGGCCGTGCGGTACAGCAGTTCGGCCAGCTGCTCCCGGGTGATCGGCGCGGAATCGTCGTATGCCCGGCAGGAGTGGCGATCCTCCAGTACCGCGGTCAGACTCGGATCGGCTGCCCGCAGGACATCCAGGTCCGGGACAGGCAGCTCGACCGGCGTACCCGGGTACGCGGGCTTGCGGGCAGCGGGCTGCGGGAATTCGCCCTTCGCCCATTTCGTGGGGCCGAAATGTTCCCAGGTGATCGTGCGCGGGCCGAGTGTACTGCGCCGATGGAACCAGAGATCCGGTGCGCTCCAACTGCGCCGGGTGAACTGCCCGGCCTCCTGAGCGGGATTCGCGGTGAATCCGGCCCAGTGCAGATCGCCGGCGAGCCTTTCGATGATTTCGGCCGGGAGCCCCGATTCGGTGGGATCCTGACCGCCCAGTACCGCGAGGATGCGGGGGTCGCCGATGCGCAGATCGCACCACGAGAGCGGATGCTCGAGGACGAATCCCGACGGCTCCCGGTGCAGTATCGCGAATTTGGACAGTGCGCCGGGTGGGGGCGGTGGGCCGGTCGGCCGGTCCGGTGGTGTGGTGAAGGGATCCAGGGTGTAGAGGTCGTGGTCGCCGTCCAGGACGGTGGCCGCCAGCCAGCCCTCCGCGACGAGTTGCCCGAGCAACAGCGCGACCTCACCGTCCGGTTCGGGTGCGAGTGCCGACAGCAGGGCCGGCCCGCGGTTGAGGGCTTTCAAGGCGTCGCGGCCGGCCGCGGACAGACCGGTCATTTGCTTCTTTTGCGGGGGATTCAGCAGCACCGCCCCGCGGGGCAGGGTGAGACAGGTGACTCCGGTGCGTAGTGCGTACCGGAGTTGCCTGTGCGCGAGGGTGGACGACAACCGCTCTCTCCGTATCGATCGAACCTGGATTGCCGCGGGCGCTGGTACGCCGCGTCGGCGGGCGCCGGCGCGAGCTCGTCGGAGACGTGGGGCAGCGATGCAGGTGTCCCGGCGAGCGCGTCGAAGACAGCCGGTGTCCGGCCACGGGAGGTTCGCACCGTCTTCATCGTCGGCCTTCCTCCTCGGCGAGAGCTACCGGCGCGTCCTCCGCGCGGCAGTCCAAGCATAGGGCAGCCTTGGCTAACTCGGGTGCGCTGTGGCGGTGAACTCGGAACTCAGGTGGTCCGGGTGGGGGGCTCGGCGGGAAGCGGAGGCGGCCGGCTCCCCGCCGGGCTCACAGTTCGATGCGCTGGTCCTCGGGCAGGAAGAGTTTGTCCGTTTCCACCACACCGAAGGTCCGGTAGAACTCCGCGATATTGCGGACCACCTGGTTCACCCGGAACTCGTCGGGAGAATGGGTGTCGCCGGCGAGTAGCCGTTCGGTGACCTCCGGGGTCTGCTTGGAGCGCCAGATCCGCGAATACGAATTGAACATGGTGCGGTAGTCGGGATTCGTGACACCCTGGCGCTGCTCGGCGATCCGGTAGGCGGCCAGCGCGATCTGCAGCCCGCGCAGGTCGGCCAGGTTCTCGCCGACGGTGAGCGCGCCGTTCACATGCTGTTCCGGCGGCAGCCCCTCGGGGACCAGAGCGTTGTACTGCTCGATGAGCGCCTGGGATTTGGCGTCGAAAGCATCCCGGTCGGCGGGGGTCCACCAGTCGCGCTGGTTACCGTCCCCGTCGAACTTCGAACCCTGATCGTCGAAACCGTGCCCGATCTCGTGCCCGATCACCGCGCCGACCCCGCCGTAGTTCACCGCGATCTCGGCGTCCTTGTCGAAGAACGGCGGCTGCAGGAACGCGGCCGGGAACACGATCTCGTTGTTGGTGGCGGAATAGTAGGCGTTCACCGTCTGCGGTGAGGCACTCCACTCCGCCTTGTCCACCGGCTTCCCCAACCGGTCGAAGGACCGCTTCACCTCGAAATCGTTGATAGCGCGCAGGGATTCGATCAGCTTGCCGCGGGTGACCTTCAACCCGGAGTAGTCCACCCACTTGTCGGGATACCCGAGTTTGGTGCCGATTTTGTCCAGTTTCTCGATCGAGGCCCGGCGGGTTTCGGGCGACATCCAGGGGGAATCGGTGAAATTCTGCCGGTAGGCGGCCATCAGATCGTCGACCATCGCCTCGACCCGTTCCTTGGCCTCGGGCGGGAAATGCTTGTCGACGTACAGCTTGCCCAGCTGTTCGCTCAAATTGCCGTCCACCGAGCCGACGGCCGATTTCCAGAGTTCGGGCCGCTGCTTCAGCCCGGACATCAGCCGCCCGTTGAAATCGAAATTGGCGTCGGAGATCTCCTTGGGCAGCACGTTCGCATAGGTTTTGAGCACCGCGAGCTTCAGATAGTCACGCCAGATCGCGATATCGGTTGCCGCCCAGATCTTGCCCGCCTCGGTGACGAACGAGGGCTGGCTCACCACGACCTTCGCGAACAGCTCCTTGGGCCGGTCGGTGATCCCGCGCAGCCACGGGTCCCAGTCGTACTCCGGGGCCAGGGCGGTGGCCTTGTCCCAATCGAAGAGGTTGTAGGTGGCCTCCGCGTCGCGGTTGCGCACATTGTCCCAGTGCGCGGCGGCGATCCGCTTCTCCAGATCGAGCAGCCGCCCGGCCACCCCGGTGGGGTCGGGCAGGTCCGCGCCCTTGGCCAGGCGTTCCAGATAGGTCCGGTAACCGGCCAGTTCCTCGGCGAACTGCGGGTCGCGATAGTACTGCTCGTCCAGGCCCAGCCCGGATTGCCCGATCGCGGGGATATAGGCCGAGGAGTTCTTCTGGTCGATGCTCACCCCGATACCGATCAGCCCGCCGATCGGCAGCCGGCCCATCACCTCGGCCAGGGCCGGTTTGTCCTTCGCGTCCTCGATCTCGGCGAACATCGAGTCCAGGGGCGTCAGACCCAGCCGCTCGATCTCGTCCAGGTCCATCCGCGCGTCGTAGAGGTCGCGGATCTGCTGGGCCTCGGTCCCGTCCACCGGGCCGCTGATGCTCTCGATGATCTCCCGCAACTGCTGCTGGGTGCGTTCCCCGGCCTCGCTGAATGCCCCGTAGGCGGTTTTGTCCGGCGGCAGCTGGTACTCACGCAGCCATTTACCGTTGACGTGCCGGTAAAGATCGTCCTGGGGCCGGATCGCCGGATCGGAGCCGCTCATATCGACGGTCACCAGCTTGATGGGTTGCGCCTCGGAACAGGAGGCCAGCCACGCGGCCGCGGGCGCCAGCCCCAGCGCGACCAGGAACCCACGGCGATCGAGCACCAATCGACGATCCGATGATTTCAACGAAACCTCTCCCCGATGCGGGACCCGCACCATCTCCTTGGCGAACCGGCCCCATGAGGCTACCGGCGCCCCATCCCGACGTCGCGCCGGGAGACACGGACCGGCCCGGCCCCGGGGTCGTGGCCGGGGGCAGCCGGGCTCCGCCGGGGTTCCGGAGTGCCGGCGCGAAGGATCGCGGCGGCGACCCCCCGATTTCGGTTTGAGCTGGGGATTCGCTATCCTTGACCGGTTGCCTGCGGGCCCGGTGCCCGCGATTCGGCCGCGAACCCCCGGTGGTTGATCGTCGAGATCGTAGAGAACCGCTGGTAGGCGTGCGTTCGGATGGCGACAGACCATGCCCGTCGGGTCGGCAATCCGGCGTGCTTATCGTCCAGGTCGAGGAGGCTGAAGTGATTCAGCAGGAGTCGCGGCTGCGCGTCGCCGACAACACGGGTGCCAAGGAGATTCTCTGCATCCGCGTTCTCGGTGGTTCGTCGCGCCGCTATGCCGGTATCGGCGATGTCATCGTCGCCACTGTGAAAGAAGCCATTCCGGGCGGCAACGTCAAACGGGGTGACGTCGTGAAGGCCGTCGTGGTGCGCACCACCAAGGAACGGCGCCGTCCGGATGGTTCCTACATCCGTTTCGACGAGAACGCCGCCGTGCTCATCAAGGCGGACAACGACCCGCGCGGCACCCGCATCTTCGGCCCGGTCGGGCGCGAGCTGCGCGACAAGAAGTTCATGAAGATCGTTTCGCTGGCCCCGGAGGTGCTCTGACATGAAGGTGCACAAGGGCGATACCGTGCTCGTCGTCTCGGGCAAGGACAAGGGCGCCAAGGGCAAGGTCATCCAGGCCTTCCCGAAGGACAACCGGATCCTGGTCGAGGGCGTGAACCGGATCAAGAAGCACGTCGCGAACTCCGCGAACCTGCGTGGCGCCTCCTCCGGCGGCATCGTGACCCAGGAAGCGCCCATCCACGTGTCCAACGTGATGGTCGTCGACTCGGACGGTAACCCGACCCGGATCGGCTACCGCACCGACGAAGAAACCGGCAAGCGGGTTCGGATCTCCCGTAAGAACGGGAAGGACATCTGATATGACCACCACCGAGAAAGTGCAGCCCCGGCTCAAGCAGCGCTACCGCGAAGAGATCAAGGACGCGCTGAACAACGAGTTCGACTACGCCAACGTCATGCAGATCCCGGGCGTGGTCAAGGTCGTGGTGAACATGGGTGTCGGCGACGCCGCCCGGGACGCGAAGCTGATCAACGGCGCGGTCGACGACCTGGCCCTGATCACCGGCCAGAAGCCGCAGATCCGCAAGGCCACCAAGTCAATCGCGCAGTTCAAGCTGCGTGAGGGTATGCCGATCGGCGCCAAGGTCACCCTGCGCGGCGACCGGATGTGGGAGTTCCTGGACCGCCTGGTCTCGATCGCCCTGCCCCGTATCCGCGACTTCCGCGGCCTGTCGCCCAAGCAGTTCGACGGCAACGGCAACTACACGTTCGGCCTGAGCGAGCAGTCGATGTTCCACGAGATCGATGTGGACAAGATCGACCGTCCGCGCGGTATGGACATCACCGTTGTCACCACCGCGACCAACAACGAAGAAGGCCGTGCCCTGCTGAAGCACCTCGGCTTCCCGTTCAAGGAGAACTGAGACATGGCCAAGAAAGCACTGGTCAACAAGGCCAACCGCAAGCCGAAGTTCGCTGTCCGCGCCTACACCCGCTGCCAGCGCTGCGGCCGGCCGCACGCGGTGTACCGCAAGTTCGGCCTGTGCCGCGTGTGCCTGCGCGAAATGGCGCACCGCGGCGAGCTGCCGGGCGTGCACAAGAGCTCCTGGTGAGCCGATCCCGGACGGTTCGCCGGTCCGGGATCCCATAACGCAGCGAAGGACCCGAGCCTCGGCTCGGGTCCTTCTGCGCTTCCCGACGGTCGCAGAGGTTGCCGTCGGACGATGAGCTGTTACTTCGCGGGGCGGCTCGTTCCGGCCGTGGCCGGTCGGTCCAGGTCCATACGACACGAGCAGTCCCGCGAGTTCCGGCTCGGACGCTTCCGTCCTACGACCGCGGGGTTGTTCCGATCTGGCACAATGAGTTCGTGACCGTGGTCGCGTCGATACCGCGGTGGCGGGGCGATCGTTCCCGTTGTCGTGTGGTCGCCGGGCACCCAGGTCGCCTGCAGCGCAGGCATCCGTCTACCGGCGAGGAGTCGGGTTGAACAGATTCGGCCCGGACGGGGATTTTTCGAATATCTTTCCCTTGGGAATCGGTAGCGGGATTCGCGATGCGCACTTGCTCGCCGAGCGGCTGAACAGAATTATCGGTGAGATGGGTGAGGGTATTTCCGAAACCCTTTACCGGAGGACCCGGGAGGTTCTGCTACGCGGAGAGCGCAGGTTTATGATCGCCGACCCGGACGACAACAGTGTGCTGAAGCGTTTGATGAGTGTTACGCCTCCTGCCCCGCGCACCGGGTCCCGTCTCTCGATCGGTGGGATACGCGAAAGTCCCGCAGATGTGCACCGATGGTGGTCCGGGCTGTCTGTAGCAGAAAAGCAGGAGCGGTTTCGCGCCGATTTCTTCATCGGAAACACGGACGGGATACCGCAGAAAGAACGCGATATCTACAACAGGCAGAATTTGGATCGGCTGCAGGTGAAGGCCCATCTCGCTGGAGACCGAAGGCGTGCCGAGCTCTATGACGACCTGAAAAGCATGCTTGGCGGCCGACCGTATCTGCTCTCCCATTTGGACGAAGAAGGTCGGTTCGTGATATCCCGCGGCAACCCCGATATAGCCGAACACTCGGTGGTTTTCCTACAGCCTGCCAATAATTTCAATGCCGTCGGATTCGCCGAGGATACTATTACGCAGATACGGCAGTCGGCCGCGCTGGCCGACCCCAAGGCCATGACGTCGGTGACTTTCTGGGGCAACTACGACAACCCCACCACGATCACCGAGACGATGTTTCCGCAGTTCGCCGCGGACGGTGCCGCCGCAGTGCGCAGCTATCACGACGGGTTGCGGGTGACACATCAGGGACCGCCGGCGCACACCACCACGATCGGTTACTCCTACGGCAGCGTTCTGGCTGGCCACGCCGCGGGCCATGGACACACGCTGGACACCGACGACTTGATTTTCTTCGGTAGTTGGGGAACGGGTGTGGGTCATGTCAGCGATCTGAGTCTTGCGGGTGTGGAGCCCGCGCGTACCGCCGATCGTGTCTCCGCAGCCATAGCTCCCTACGATCCGCTGCAGCGCATGCCGGATACGCACGGCAAGATGCCCACCGATCCCGAGTACGGCGCCCCTAATTTCGCGGCCGGGTCGGCGCGTGACGTCAACTCGTGGAATCTGCTGGACCATGAGGTGGACAATTACCTGAGTTCTGCCAATCCTTCCTCGCGAAGTATCGGACTCATAATGACCGGCCACAGGGATCAGGTTGCCCGGCTACAGTGACAGCGACGAGTTGCGAATCGTTCGGAGTGAGGATGCTTTTATGACTTCCCAACCGACCCAGGGGGCCGCACGCGAACAGCTCTACCGATATTTCGTGCTCACATTGCGGACACTGCCGGTCGGGTCGGCGTTGGCGCTTTCTCACCCTGAGCTTCCGCACGCGCACCTGCATGCGGGCGTGACCCTTCCCGCAAAAGATTTCGCCGCCGAAGTCGGCGCCGAGCTCTTCGATATGGCGTATTGGGTGATCGAGGCGCCATCCGGGGTCCGGAGCGATTACTTCGAACTGATCGTGCAATCCTGGAACCGATTCGGATGGTCGACTCGAACCGATCGCGATACCCCGCCGCGCGCGGCGTATACGCGTACCCCGGGTCATGCCGGTCTTTCTGTCCGCGAGAGCGTGGGCGGTTATTTGAGTCTCTCCGGTTCGACTCCGCCATTCGCAGTCGGCTCGCCTGCGGGCATGCCGCTTCCGGAAGTGATCGAACACCCGCTCACCGTGCGAGGGGCTCGTTCGGCAGCGGATTCGCCGGCCAGTGCCGCGGCGGATCCAGTGCCCGGCCGGGCCGATTCCCGATGGATCTCCGATACCGGCGCCAACGAATCAGGTGGGAAACGAGTCACCGAACTGCAGTAGCAGGGGCTACTGAGTTCGTGCGAGCGGACCGTCCTTGTCGTCGGCGTGGTCGGCGATGACCGACCGCCTCGGACACGCGGTCGGTACGAGCCGATCCAGGGCCGGTGTGGCGCATTGCGGTAGTTGTTGCGGCATAGACGAATTCGCTTCAGCGGGGAAGGGAACCGGATAAACCGGGCATGGCGCGGTTGGTTGGTATCGGCGACTGCGAGGCATATCGCGCGGGCGCCGGAGGTGCTGCGGACGCTACATTCGGTGACATGCCGACCTCGAATCATCCGCTGCGCCGGATCGCGTGGTTCGTGCTCGGCCTGGTGTGCGTCACCGCGGTGGCGGCGCCGGCCGCGGCCGCGGAGCAGCCGACCCGGATGGACACCTATGTCACCGACTCGGCCGGCGTGCTGGACGCCGATGACATCCAGCGCGTGCGAGCGGCGGTCGACACCCTCTACCTCGAACACAAGGTGCGGCTCTGGGTCGCCTACGTGGGCGATTTCGCCGATTACAGTCCACCGGAGTGGGCAGCGCAGACCGCGCGGCGATCCGGATTCGGTGACCGGGATCTGCTGCTGGCCGTGGCCACCCGGGATCGCGCCTACGCCGTCGACGGCGAGCGCCCGGCCGGGGTCAGCGAATCCGAGGTCGACCGGCTGCTCACCGACCAGGTCGAACCCGCGCTGCGCGACAACCGATGGGCCGACGCGGGCGTCGCCGCGGCCGCCGGGATCGGGACGGCGATGAGCGGAGGCGGGGTGAGTACCGGGCCGGTGCTGCTCGTCGGCGCGCTGATCGTGCTCGCCCTGGCAGGTCTGCTGCTGTATCAGCGCTACCGGCGGCGGGCCCGGGACCGAGCTGAACTCGAACAGGCCCGGCGCACCGATCCCACCGACCCCGCCGCGCTGGCTGCGCTGCCGCTCGAAGCGCTGCACGCGCGATCGCGGGAGGTCCTCGTCGAACTCGACAACGCGGTTCGGACCAGTACCGAGGAACTGGAGCTGGCCGTCGGGGAATTCGGCGAGCCCGCGGTGCTGCCCTTCCGTACCGCGCTGGAGAACGCGCGCGCCGCCACGGCGAAAGCCTTCGCGATCCGACAGCGGCTCGACGACGCCGTCCCGGAGACGCCGGACGAACAGCGCACACTGCTGATCGATCTGCTCACCACCGCCGGTCACGCCGACCGCGAACTCGATGCTCGCGTCACCGAGTTCGACGCGATGCGCGATCTGCTCATCGACGCCGGGCCCCGCCTGGACGCGCTGACCCGCGATATCGTCGACCTCACCGGCCGTCTCCCGGCATCGGAAGCCGAACTGGCCCGGCTGGCGGGCGCCCATCCGGCCAGTGTGCTCGCACCGATCGCCGACAACGTCACCATGGCCCGGGAACGGATTGCCTTCGCCGACGACTGCATCGGCGACGGCCGCCGGGAAATTGCCCGGCCCGTGGGTGAACAGGGCGGGGCGGTCGCGGATATCCGGGCGGCCGAGGCAGCGACCGGTCAGGCCCGCACCCTGCTCGATGCCGTGGACGGCGCGGCGGCTCATATCCAGCAGGCGCGGGTGGGCCTGCCCGCCGTCCTCGACGAGTTGCGCGGCGACCTCGGTGCTGCCGCCGAGCTGACCGGGCATGGGGGCCCGGAACTGGAGACGGCCGTCGTCGCCGCCCGGGCCGTGCTGGCGCGGGCGGGCACTGCCGCCGCGGCCGACCCCCTGGGGGTCTACCACGACGCGGTCGCCGCGGACGGGGACCTGGATCGCGCGCTGGCCGCGGCCGGGAACCGGAAGAGGGCCGCCGCGGACCTGGCGCGCCGGCTGGATCGAGCGCTCGGCGACGCGGCCGCCTGGGTCCGGATGGCTACCGATTTCATCGCCACCCGCCGGGGCGCGATGGACGCCATGCCGCGCACCCGGCTGTCGGAGGCCCAGCGGCACCTCGACGAGGCGCAGCGGTTGCGCACGGCGGACCCGGCCGCCGCGCTCGATCATGCGCGCAGGGCTGCCGACCTCGGCGGTCGCGCCCTACAGGAAGCGCAGGCCGGGGTGCGGGCCTGGGAGGTCCGGCGGCCGCCGGCGGGTGGGGCACAGGCGGGCGTGATCCTGGGCGGCATCCTCATCGACAGCATGCTGCGCGGTGGCATGGGCGGTGGCCACGGTCACCGCGGCGGGTACCGAGCGGGGTCGTTCGGCGGATCGGGCGGATCGCGGCGGATCAGCCGCGGCGGCCGTTTCTGACGGGCGGGAGTGCCCTGTCCATGGGTGGCGGAGTGCGTGCCGAAGGCCGGCTTCACCGATTTCTGTCGAGCCGTGGGGTTCGCTCAGCGCGACACGATGAGCGGCACCAGTTGTTCGTCCGGTGTGCGGGCGCCGTGGTGTCCGGTCATGGCCGACTCCAGCGGTTCGTGCTCCGCTCGTACCAGTACGGTCCGGCCCTCGGCGACGGCGAGCAGATCCCCGATCCGGTTCGCGATGACCGGGGTCGGCGGGGTCGGGCCGAACCAGTGCTCGTCGAGTGCCTGTTCGCGTGTCACCACGTGGGCGTGCCCCCGCAACAGGTCCCGCCACGTCGCCAGCGTGTCGGCCGCCGCCGCGGCGCGTTCGACGTAGACGTGGCGGACCCGGGCCTCGCCGCCGATCAGGCGTACTTCGCGGTGCAACCTCTCGTTCGCGTCAAGGTCGATTACCTTGTCCGCGTGGATCATCCCGTGATCGCCGGTGATCAGCAGCGTGCAGGTGGCCGGTAGCTCGTCGAGCAACTCGGCCGCGAAGGCGTCGATATCGCGCAGTACGGCCAGGGCTTCGGGCGATTCGGGTCCGTGCAGGTGGCCGGTCGAATCGAGGCCGGGGAAATAGGCGTAGGCGAACCGTGACGCGCCACCCGGATGATCGGCGACCTCCAGGATCCCGGCTCGCACCTCGTCGAGAACGGCGGCGGGGTGCAGGATGCCCGGTGCCCGGAAAGCGGCCCGGGTCAGTCCGGAACGGATCTGGTATTCCGGGACCACATAGTGCACCTCCACGCGGTGTGCGGCGAGGTCCTGTAGACGGCTGGTTGCCGGTTGCGCCGACTCGGGCGGGTAGGCCTCGCGTGCGTCGTCGCCGGTGGCGGAGTCGAATCGCCAGCGCAGCGAGTTGAACAGCCGGGCGCCGCCGGGACCGGGTACGGCGAAGCTGTAGCCGATGATGCCGTGGGTCGCGCACGGCGCACCCAGCGCCAGACTGGTGAGACTGGTGGCGGTGGTCGCCGGGAATCCCGCGGTGAGGGTGGCGGTGCGATGTGCCGTCAGCGTGGGGGCGATATCGGGGTGCCGCGCGAGCAGTTCGGCGCCCAGGCCATCGATCAGCAGCAGCACGACATCCCGGTTGGGTACGAGACCGAGCGGGCCGGGTGAGTTCAGGCCGAAGGAAGCGGCGACGGAGGGCAGGATATCGGCGAGCGTGTACTGCACGGATTCCAATGGTGCAGTATCGGGGCGATCAGCGCGTTCACGGCGCTGGAACGTCGCCCGGCGAGCCCGGTCGGTGACACTCGCATATCACTGCCGCAACGGCCGGTGCCCGCCGCTACGCGCAGTGCGCAACACGCTATCCGGATCCTGACCGAGGCTCGCCGGTTGCCGCAGCGGCGCGAAGTAGTGCACCGGCGAATTGGTTAGATTGCATCATGCATGTTATGTGTACGATGCACATCGGCTGACTTTCGCATATCGAGGAGCACGCTCGTGACCAAACCCGAACCCGTCGTCCGCCCCGCGGCGGTACTGGCGGTGCTCGCATTCGCCGGGATCGTGGCGTCGTTGACGCAGACCCTGGTGATGCCGTTGCTCGGGCAGCTACCGGAGATCCTGGACACCGAACCCTCGAACGCGACCTGGGTGGTGACCGCGAGCCTGCTGGCCGGCGCGGTGACGACCCCGGTCGCGGGCCGGCTCGGTGATCTGCTCGGTAAGCGGCCCGTGCTGGTGGGATCGGTGGTCCCGCTCGTCATCGGCTCGGTGATCTGTGCCGTGTCCTCTTCGCTGTGGCCGATGCTCATCGGCCGCGGTCTGCAGGGGATGGGCGTGGGCCTGATCCCGGTCGGTATCGCCGCCCTACGCGATCTCCTGCCGCCCGCCGAACTCGGCTCCGGTATCGCGCTGATCAGTTCCTCGCTCGGTGTCGGTGGCGCGCTCGGGCTCCCGCTGGCCGCCGCGGTCGTCGAATACAGCAGCTGGCGGTACCTGTTCTGGGGCGTCGCCGCGCTGGCGGCGGTGGCCGGTGCACTGATCTTCGCGGTGGTGCCGTCGACGCCGCCGCGGGCCGAACGCGGCCGGTTCGACGTACTGGGCGCGCTCGGTCTGGGCGCTGCCCTGGTCTGTCTGCTGCTGGCCGTATCGAAGGGCGCGAGCTGGGGCTGGACCAGTGTCACGACGATCTCTCTGTTCATCGCCGCCGTGGTGGTGCTGCTGCTGTGGGGCGTGTGGGAGCTGCGCTCGCGTGATCCGCTGGTCGACCTGCGCGTCACCGCCCGTCCCCGGGTACTGCTGACCAATGCCGCCTCGATCGTCATCGGTATGTCGATGTTCGCGCAGGCGCTGATCTTCCCGCAGCTGCTGCAGCTGCCGGAGGCCACCGGCTACGGCCTGGGCCAGTCGATGGTCGCCATGGGTCTGTGGATGGCGCCCGGTGGTCTGATGATGATGCTGTCCTCGCCGCTCAGCGCGAAACTGTCCGCACTGGCCGGGCCCAAGGTGACGCTGATCCTCGGTGCGATCATCATCGCGGCCGGATACGGCGCCTCGGTGCCCCTCATGGGCGAGCCCTGGGGCGTGATGGTCGGCGCGATCATCATCAGCCTCGGCGTGGGCTTCGCCTACGGCGCCATGCCCGCCCTGATCATGAGCGCGGTGCCGATCACCGAGACCTCGGCCGCCAACAGCTTCAACACCCTCATGCGCTCGATCGGCACCTCGGTGGCGTCGGCGGCCATCGGTGCGGTGCTGGCCGAGATGAGCACCACCTTCGCCGGCGGGATCTCGGTGCCCACCGAGAACGGTTTCAAGGTCGGCATCCTGATCGGTTGCGGTGTCGCCGCGGCGGCCGCGGTCATCGCCCTGACCATCCCCACTGCCAAACGCGCCGCGGCGGCCGCGGTCGCGGGTGCACTGCCCGGGACCGAGAAGCCCGAAACCGTCCACGCGATGGCCCAGGCAGTACCCGCGGCTCCGGCCGGTCTTTCGGTGGAAGCCGAGCGGGTCGTCGACGATGCCGAAGTGGGCCGGTCCGAGGCCAACGGTTCGGTGCCCACCGCGGCCCCGCGGCCTGCGGCCCCCGAACCGGCGACGTTCGTCGCGGCGGAAACCGCCCCGATCGCCTCGGCCGGAACTGCGCCGCAGCCGAGCGGAAGCGGCTCCATCCTGTTCGGCCGGGTGTACGACGCGCGGGGCGTCGCCGTGATCGGCGCGACTCTCACGTTGATCTCGCCGTCGGGCCGGCAGCTGGGCCGGGCCCTGTCCGGGCAGGACGGTTTCTACGAGATCGAGGCCCCGGCTCCCGGTACGTATGTGCTGATCGCCTCGGCCGAGGGGCGCCGCCCCGACGCGTCCACCGCGATCCTGGGGAGCAACCCGGTCTCCTACGACGTCACCCTCACCACGCTCGCCGGCCTCACCGGCACGGTCGCGCGCACCGGCGACGGCGCCCCGGTATCGGGCGCCACCGTCACTGCTCTGGATATGCGCGGTGAGGTGCTGGCCGCCGCCGAATCCGACGCCACCGGCGGATTCGACCTCGCGGGGCTGCCCGAAGGCGAGTTCACCGTGGCGGTCAGCGCGTTCGGTTATCACCCGACCGCGGTGTCGGCGCGGGTGAGCAGCCGGGACGCCGCACTGCTCGAGGTGCTGCTGCGCCCGGGTGTGCGGGTGGCGGGCGTGGTGCGCGGCGGTGGCCGGCCGCTGGCACAGGCCCGGGTCACCCTGACCGATTCCCTCGGCACTGTGATCGAGACCGTGGCCACGGACGCGGACGGGTCCTATGCGTTCGGGAACCTGGACGAGGGCACCTACACGGTCGTGGCGACCGGGTACGCGCCGTCCACGGCCCAGGTGCACGTCGGGGAGCACGATGTGGACGGACTCGATATGGACCTGCGCGCGGAACCGCTCTCCGGCCCGGACGAGGTGGACAGCGAACCGTTCGGCGAGCTGCCGGAGGTGCACAAGAGCTCCTGGTGAACTCCAGTGTGGAAGCGGAGTGAATCAGGGCCCCGGAGCAACTGCTCCGGGGCCCTGGCTGCTCGGCTACCACCGGACGAGCTCGGCGAGCTTCCGTGGGTGGTCACCATTTCGTGGGTGGTGGCACTGTAGGACCCGTGCCGCCGAACTGCGGCGTGCGTCTGCCGGGCCTTTGCTACCGGTCGCCGCCCTTCCCGTCGAGGGCGAGCGTGATCAGGTTCACGATCTGCTGCTGGCCGGCGGTCAGCATGTCGAACTTGCTCCGCATTTCCAGGGTCAATGTGTCGACCCTGCCGTTCAGTTGCCCCAGCTCGCCCCGGATCTCGGTGATATCCCCCCGGATGTCGGTGATGTCGCCGCGGATGTCGGTGATGTCACCGCGGATGTCCGCGACATCGGACCTGGTCGCGTTGTGTAGACGCATGTTCTGTTCCCGGAACTCGCGTAGCTCGATCCGAAGCTCCGAGGTATCGCGATCCGCCCCAACCGCAAGCACCCGAGCCGCAGCCGCGTCTTTCTCGCTGCGCTGCAGTCGATGCTTGAGCTCTCCCATCTCACTCTCGAGGGCGGTCATTCGCTCCTCGAGGTTCCCCTTCTCCGTCATAACGGCCAGATTACCTGGTCGGGGCAGTATTCCGGGGCCCTGATTTTGTCCTGCTCGAGCCAGCTCCTACACTAGACCGGTTGCCAGGGCACCTCTGTGTCCGTGGGCGGCCCGTTGCGGTTGCCCGGGCGATACGAACTCATCCGGCGGTGACTGCCGTCCGGACCAGCCGAATTGCTGTAGGCCCACGGCCCGCGCCCACTGGCGTGGGTGTTGTATGGGAACCGCAGCGAGAAAGGTGTCGAGGTCGAACTATGACCATGACCGATCCGATCGCAGACTTTCTGACTCGTCTGCGTAACGCCAATTCGGCGTACCACGATCAGGTGAAGGCTCCGCATTCGAAGCTCAAGGCGAATATCGCCGAGATCCTGAAGCGCGAGGGCTATATCGCCGATTACCGCACCGAGGACGCGACCGTGGGTAAGAGCCTCGTCGTCGACCTCAAGTACGGCCCCAGCCGCGAGCGCAGCCTGCAGGGCCTGCGCCGCGTGTCGAAGCCGGGTCTGCGCGTGTACGCGAAATCCACCAACCTGCCCAAGGTCCTGGGCGGCCTCGGCGTGGCGATCATCTCCACGTCGACCGGCCTGCTCACCGACCGCCAGGCGGCCAAGCAGGGAGTGGGCGGGGAAGTCCTCGCCTACGTCTGGTAAGGGGAGGTACGGACAATGTCGCGTATCGGTAAAGATCCCGTCGCGGTTCCCGCGGGCGTGGAAGTGACCGTCAACGGCCAGGACGTCGCGGTGAAGGGCCCCAAGGGCCAGCTGTCGCTGACCATCGCCGAGCCGATCAGTGTTGCGCAGGAAGACGGCCGCCTGGTGGTCTCCCGCCCGGACGACGAACGTCGCAGCCGCTCACTGCACGGCCTGACCCGGACCCTGATCGCCAATATGGTCACCGGTGTCACCCAGGGCTACGAGAAGAAGATGGAAATCTTCGGCGTCGGCTACCGCGTGCAGCAGAAGGGCAGCAACCTCGAGTTCGCCCTCGGCTACAGCCACCCGGTGCCGATCGAGGCGCCCGAGGGCATCACCTTCGCGGTGGAATCGCCCACCAAGTTCTCCGTATCCGGGATCGACAAGCAGAAGGTCGGCCAGATTTCGGCGGTCATCCACGGACTGCGCAAGCCCGACCCGTACAAGGGCAAGGGCATCCGCTACGCCGGCGAGGTCGTTCGCCGCAAGGTCGGAAAGACGGGTAAGTGATCATGGCGCAAACCGAGAATCAGAAGGCCAAGCGCATTCCGCTGGGCAAGGATGCTTCCACTCGCCGGCGGCTGTCCAAGACACGTCGCCACTTCCGCCTGCGCAAGAAGATCGAGGGCACCACCGCGCGTCCGCGGCTGATCGTGCACCGCTCCTCGCGGCACCTGCACGTGCAGCTCGTCGACGACTCCGCCGGTCGCACCCTCGCTTCGGCGTCGACCATCGAGGCCGACGTGCGGGCGCTGGACGGCGACAAGACCGCCAAGGGCAAGAAGGTCGGCGAACTGATCGCCGAGCGTGCCAAGGCCGCCGGTGTGGAGGCCGTGGTGTTCGACCGCGGTGGCCACGACTACCACGGCCGGATCGCGGCGCTCGCCGATGCCGCTCGGGAAGGCGGGTTGAAGTTCTGATGACCAACATGACTGCACATACCTGTGTGAACGGAAGGAACGTCTGATGCCGGGACGTCAGCGGCGTGACGGCGGAAACGGACCCGCCGGACAGAACTCCAATGCCCCCGACGGGGGCCGCGGCGACCGCCGTGGCGGCGACCGCCGTGGCGGCGGTGACCGTCGTAACGACCCCGCCGAGAAGAACCAGCTCGAGCGCGTCGTAGCGATCAACCGTGTCTCCAAGGTGGTCAAGGGTGGTCGGCGCTTCAGCTTCACCGCCCTGGTCATCGTGGGTGACGGCAACGGCCTGGTCGGTGTCGGCTACGGCAAGGCCAAGGAAGTTCCCGCCGCCATCCAGAAGGGTGTCGAGGAAGCGCGCAAGGGCTTCTTCCGCGTCCCGATGATCGGCTCCACCATCACCCACCCGGTGCAGGGCGAAGCGGCGGCCGGTGTGGTCATGCTGCGCCCGGCCTCCCCGGGTACCGGTGTGATCGCCGGTGGCGCCGCGCGTGCGGTGCTGGAATGCGCGGGCATCCACGACATCCTGGCCAAGTCGCTCGGTAGCGACAACGCGATCAACGTCGTCCACGCCACCGTCGCGGCGCTCAAGATGCTGCAGCGGCCGGAAGAGGTCGCGGCTCGTCGTGGTCTGCCGCTCGAGGACGTCGCTCCCGCGGGCATGTTGCGTGCCCGTGCCGGACAAGGAGTCTGATATGGCAGATCTCAAGGTGACCCAGATCAAGAGCTCGATCGGCGCCAAGCAGAATCAGCGCGAGAGCCTGCGGACCCTGGGTCTGCGAGGTATCCGCAAGTCGGTTGTCCGTGCGGACAACCCGCAGAACCGCGGTCTGATCAATGTCGTGCGCCACCTCGTAACTGTTGAGGAGGTCTGACATGACCATCAAACTGCATCATCTGCGGCCCGCTCCGGGCGCGAAAACCGATAAGACCCGGGTGGGTCGTGGTGAGGGTTCCAAGGGTAAGACCGCGGGTCGCGGCACCAAGGGCACCAAGGCACGCAAGAACGTGCCGGCCGCGTTCGAAGGTGGGCAGATGCCCATCCACATGCGGCTGCCGAAGCTGAAGGGCTTCACCAACCCGTTCCGGGTGGAGTACCAGGTCGTGAACGTGGGTGCCATCGCCGAACTGTTCCCCGAAGGGGGGACCGTCGGCAAGGACGAGCTGGTCGCCAAGGGTGCTGTGCGCAAGAACCAGTTGGTCAAGGTGCTCGGCGAGGGTGATATCTCCGTCGCCGTCCAGGTCAGCGCGGACAAGTTCTCCGGCTCCGCCAAGGAGAAGATCACCGCCGCCGGTGGCACCGCCACCGAACTGGGCTGACGTTCGCCGGTTTCGACGACAGGGCGCCGGACGAGTGCAGGCTCGTCCGGCGTCACTGTTAGAGTTCAAGTGTTGTCTGCCAAGACCCGTCATGGGTTCGGCGATTTCCGACCGGGACACGCTGAAAAATTCCATGGCCTGACCATGTCGTTCGCCAGGAGGATCTGTGCTTTCCGCCTTCGTTACGGCCTTCCGGACTACGGACTTGCGGCGGAAGATTCTCTTCACGCTGGGGCTGGTCGCGTTGTACCGCCTCGGTGCCGCGCTACCGTCGCCCGGGGTCGACTACAGGGCGGTCCAGGAATGTATCGACCTGGTCTCCGGTGGTGACTCCGCCGGCATCTACCAGCTCATCAACCTGTTCTCCGGTGGTGCGCTACTGCAGCTGTCGGTGTTCGCCATCGGCATCATGCCCTACATCACAGCGAGCATCATCGTTCAGCTGCTGACCGTCGTCATCCCGCGGTTCGAGGAACTGCGCAAGGAAGGCCAGGCCGGCCAGACCAAGATGACGCAGTACACCCGCTACCTGTCGATCGCGCTCGCGATCCTGCAGGCCACCGGTCTGGTAGCGCTGGCCGCGCGTGGTCAGCTGCTGCAGGGCTGCCAGCAGGACATCCTGGCCGACACCAGTGTTTTCGGCATGATCATCATCGTCCTGGTGATGACCGCGGGCGCCGCCCTGGTGATGTGGTTCGGTGAGCAGATCACCGAACGCGGTGTCGGCAACGGTATGTCGCTGCTGATCTTCGCCGGTATCGCCGCCCGTATCCCGGGTGAGGGCAAATCCATTCTGGACAGCCGCGGCGGCCTGGTGTTCGGCCTCGTATGTCTGGCCGCGCTGCTCATCATCATGGCGGTCATCTTCGTCGAACAGGGCCAGCGCCGGATTCCGGTGCAGTACGCCAAGCGTGTGGTCGGCCGCAAGATGTACGGCGGCTCCTCGACCTATCTGCCGCTGAAGGTGAACCAGGCCGGTGTCATCCCGGTCATCTTCGCGTCCTCGCTGCTCTACCTGCCGAACCTGATCGCCCAGCTCACCGGGTCGACCTCGACCACCGAGCCCAGCTGGTGGCAGGAGGCGATCCAGAAGTATCTGGTGAACCCCGGCAACCCGGTGTACATCGCCATCTACTTCGGCCTTATCGTCTTCTTCACCTACTTCTACGTCGCCATCACCTTCAACCCGGAGGAACGCGCCGACGAGATGAAGAAGTTCGGCGGCTTCATCCCGGGCTACCGCCCCGGTAAGCCGACGGCCGACCACCTGACCTACGTACTGAGCCGGATCACCCTGCCCGGCTCTATCTACCTCGGTCTGGTCGCTGTACTGCCGAATCTGTTCCTCGATATCGGCGCGTCCGGTGGAACACAGAATCTGCCGTTCGGTGGTACCGCCGTGCTCATCATGGTGAGCGTCGGCCTGGACACCGTGAAGCAGATCGAAAGCCAACTCATGAATCGCAATTACGAAGGGTTCCTCAAGTGAGAGTTGTACTACTCGGGCCGCCGGGAGCGGGCAAGGGCACTCAGGCCGTGCTGCTATCGGAAAAGCTGGGGGTACCACACATCTCTACAGGTGACCTCTTCCGCGCGAACATCAGCGAGCAGACGCCGCTCGGTCTCGAAGCGAAGCGCTACATGGACGCGGGCGAACTCGTGCCCAGCGATGTCACCAACCGCATGGTCCGGTCGCGGGTGGCCGAGCCCGACGCCGCGCGCGGGTTCGTGCTCGACGGCTACCCCCGCACGGTCGATCAGGCCGACGCGCTCGCCAAGATCCTCGACGATCTGGGCAGCGAACTGGACGCGGTGCTGTGCTTCATGGTCTCCGAGGACACGGTGGTCGACCGGATGCTGGCCCGGGGCCGCTCGGACGACAACGAGGAAACCATCCGCACCCGGCTGCGGATCTACCGGGACGAGACACAGCCGCTGCTGAACTACTACGACGGCCTGGTCGTCTCGGTGGACGGCGTCGGTGAGGTCGACGAGGTCAACGCGCGGGCCCTGGAGGCACTGGGTCGTAATGCCACGACCGGCTAGTCCGGGCCGCGGGTGCGGCGATCATCCTTCGGCGATGGGGAGCTGACCCGATATGGTCTTCGGTCGAAAGAGCAAGAAGGTAGTTCCGTTCCGCTCCGCCGGTGAACTCGACGCGATGGCGGCGGCGGGCGCCGTCGTGGGTCGCGCGCTCGTCGCGGTACGCGCGGCCGCCGCGCCCGGGGTCTCCACGCTCGAACTGGACCGGATCGCCGAACAGGTGATCCGGGACGCCGGCGCGGTGCCGTCGTTCAAGGGCTACCACGGCTTTCCCGCCTCCATCTGCGCCTCGGTGAACGACCGCGTGGTGCACGGGATCCCGACCGAAGCCGAGGTGCTCGCCCCCGGTGATCTGGTCTCCATCGACTGTGGCGCGGTGCTGGACGGCTGGCACGGCGACTCCGCGTGGACGTTCGGCGTGGGTGACCTGATCGAGGCCGACCGGCTGCTCAGCGAGGCCTGCGAGAAGTCCATGGTGGCCGGTATCGCGGCCATGGTCCCGGACAACCGGCTGACCGATGTCTCGCACGCGATCGAGCTCGGCACCCGGGCGGCCGAAACCGAACACGGCCGCTCGTACGGCATCGTCGACGGTTACGGCGGGCACGGGATCGGCCGGGAGATGCATCTCGACCCGTTCCTGCCGAACGAAGGCGAACCCGGGAAGGGGCCGCGGCTGGTGGTCGGTTCGGTCCTGGCCATCGAACCGATGCTGACCCTGGGTACTCACGACACCAAGGTGCTCGACGACGACTGGACCGTGGTGACCACCGATGGGTCACGCGCGGCGCACTGGGAGCACACCGTCGCGGTGACCGAGGACGGCCCGCGCATTCTCACGCTGCGACCGGAATAGCCGGCGAGCGTTTCGCCGAAGGTCCCGGGGGACGGCGCGTAAGTCTGCTCGGTCTTCCGGGTTTCAGAGAGTGTGTCGCCGATACAAGAGGTCGCACATCACCGATGACCGCGGAGGACTTCGATCGCGCGGCTGCGCACCGGATCGCTCGATCGTTGCCCGACGATGTTCTCCGCCGGATCAGATCTCGAGCATGACGGTGACCGGGCCGTCGTTGGTGAGTTCCACCTCCATATGCGCTCCGAAGCGGCCGCCGGCCACCGTGGCACCGGACTCTCGGAGGGTTTCGGCGAGGCGGTGGACCAGTGGTTCGGCGAGCGGTCCCGGGGCCGCCGCGGACCACGACGGACGCCGGCCTTTACGGGTGTCGGCGTAGAGCGTGAACTGGCTGACCACCAGGATCGGTGCGCCGAGATCGGCGGCGCTGCGTTCGTCATCGAGAATGCGCAGGCGCCAGATCTTTTCGGCCAGCGCCCGGGCGGTGGCCGCGTCGTCGGTATGGGTGACGCCGATCAGCGCGAGCAGGCCGTGGCGGTTCCCGGTGGCCGACGGTTCGATCCGGCCGACCACTTCGCCGTCGACGGCCACCTGAGCGGAGGTCACACGTTGTAGCAGGGCTCGCATACCGCTCGATCTTGCCGCCTCACGATGTCGGCGCGGTATGCGGGCCCGGTCTCGTTCCCGGGATGGAGAAACCGGGCAGTCCGTGTAGCTCGATCCGACGGGATATTTTCGACGCGGTTCGCCTGTCGGTGACATCCGGCACCGGATGGAGTGGCGGGACCTGGCCGGCGACGGCAGGTATCTGGTCCGCGGGGCCGGCACACCCATCGCCGCACCCGCCGACACCGAGTTGCTGAAGGGCGCGATCAATTCGATGGTGGCTCAAGTGGTCCGGGTCATCAAGGACGAGCACCGCAAAGTTCGCGCGATCTCACCGCCGGCGGCCGTGCTCGTCCCATTCCCGGGTCGCTTCCAGTTCGCCGTGCTCTCCGAACAGGCTCTCCGCGGCGAGGCGACCGTTGGGATGCCACCGCCGGAACACTCCGCGCGGCTGCCCGCGACAGCTCTCGCCCTCCGATTTCAGCCGTCCGTCGGGCCACCATTCCCGGTAGCTGCCGTGCCGCAATCCGTCGAGGTAGAACTCCTGGGACAGCAGCTGTCCGGGCACCAGCTCTTCGACCACCTCTCCGGTGAACGGTTGCCCCGCGTACTCCAGTCGTAGGTCGGGGCTCACCGTGGTCGGGTCCTCGTTCAGGTCGATTCGCCTCATCGCGGATCTCCCGTGGGTCCGTGCACTCGGACAGAATATCGACGCGCTGGGCAAAGGCGGTGCATATGCGGCGAATTCGCGGCGTCCTCACGTCTCCGGCGCAGGCCGAGCGGACCGGCGCGCCGCCCGACGGAATGCCGGTGGCGGACTCGGCCGGCAGCGCGGGTGTGGTCGCCGACCCACCCGAGCCGGGACATCTCGCGGGCCGCTGCGTGTGGACGAACCGCGATCCACTCTGACGCCGCTCCACACAGTCCCGGGTACGGATTCCGCTGCGGGTCAGCCGGAGACCGGCAGCACGATCGGCTCGCGGGCCAGCCGGGTCAGCGGCAGACCGGTCGGGATACCGAGCGTAGGACCTTCCAGCAGCCAGTCGTCGATGTGCCGTTCGAACAGCGCGCAGGAGGGGCTCGGATCGTTCGGGTCGGCGACGCGGGCCAGCCGGAATCCGGCACGCCGGTAGTAGGTGTGCAGGTCGGCGTTGGTCGTCCACGCGTCGAGCCGTACCCAGCTCCGGTCGTGCGCCCGGGCCAGTGCCGCCGCGTGCGCGAGCAGTCGCCGTCCGACGCCGAACCCCGCGAAGCGGAGATCCACGATCAGATAGTGCACGATGAGCGCGTCCGCCAATTCGGCGCCGGTCCACAATTCCCGATCGGCGCGGTCGTTGACCGTGATCGTCCCCGCCGGTTCACCGTTCACCTCGGCTATCCAGGTTTCCGACGCGGCCACCGACCGGGCCACGGCACCCGCGAAGTAGTCGATCGACAATCCGGACGCCTCGGTCGACCATTGGTCCGAGCCGCGGGCGGCCAGCCAGGACGAGCGTTGTAGCCGCAGGCGGCGGATCAGGTCCAGGTCATCGAGGTCGGCCGGCCGAATCTGCACCGTCATGAGCTAGAACCATATCTCGGACCGATCGGTCTGATCCAGTACGCCACGGATCACCGCTATCCCGGCCGAATCGCCGAGTTCGTAGGCCAGCCGATTGCTCGTCGCGATGGAACGATTACGGGTCACCCGGGTGACCCGGGCGTGGTTCGCCCCGATCCGCAGATGATCCAGCAGCACAGTACCCATGGCGACGCCGAGCACCGCGGCCTCTTCGGTGTTCGCCGGACGCGCCACGAGCGAATCCCGGTGCGCGGTCTCGCCCTGTCCGCGTTCGGCCAGCCGGCGCGTGGTGCCCTCGGGAATATCGTGCGGTGAATCCAACCCGGTGGCCTCGGCCAGATCCCGGGGATAGAAGCTCACCTCCCACGACCACGGTTCGTTGTCCAGGTACTGCACGACGGTCCGGGCCACCACCCACGAATCCACCGGAATACCGAGCCACTGCGCGACACGCTCGTCCGCCGGTTCCATTCGCGCGCTGAATTCCTTGGTGGGCACCCGGCCCGCGGCGCGCGCGATCTCGGAGAAGATATCGTGGGCGGCCCGTGGCCGATCGGGGCGGATATGGTCGGTGACCACGGATTCCAGCACTTCGCGGCTGCGGATGATGGTGCCCCGGGAAGTAGCCGTATAGACGAGATTCTCGGTGACCAGCACCTGGATCGCATTACGTGCGGTGGTGAGTGAAACCTGCATCTGCTCGGCCAATTCGGCGTGACTGGGCAGGCGTTCCCCCGGTTGCCACTTGCCTGCTCGTATCTCCTCGCGGAGGTGGTCCGCGATCCGTCGATACGTCGGACCGTCCGCCATCGTGCTCCTCGGGTGGTCGCCAGGTAACGAAGTGTACGCTTTTCGTGTCCAGGGGGGCCTGTGTCGCTTGACAGTAGCCTTCGGCGGTTTATTGTAATCAACGTACTGACCCGGTGTTGTGCGGCGATGAACGGCGAGGCAACCGTGACAGGTTCGGATACAACAGTCGTAATGGCTCTTCCCGGCGCCCAGCGCGGCGCTGATCCCTTGGCGCAGAGCGGGTCTCCCGGTCTGCCGAATTCGGACCTACTGGTGCGCGCCGCGCGCGGACACCGGGTCGTCGGGGGTCAGCTGCTCTGGTACGCCCGCGATTTAGCGGTACTCCACGAGCGCAGGTTGGTGGGCCGCGGCGGTTCCATCGTCACCGATCCCGACCGGCTGGTCGAGATCGACCGGCGCCGGATGGAATTGGTGCTGGCCATCGATGATTGGGTGGGGCGCAATGTCCCGCAGCACCGGCTCGGTGTCACCCTGCACACCGAAACCGTCGGCGCGATCATCGATCGGCTCGCCGAATCCGCGGTCCGCGCGCACCACGCGTTGATGACCCTGGACGCGGACGACGAACTCCTGCACAGCGCCTGGCATCATCTGGCCGAACTGGCCGATGCCTACGACGCGCTGGTCGGCGATGTGCTGGCCGGAAGGCGCAGGTTGCCGGAGTGGTGACGCCCCGGGCCGGTCGCCGCCACGGCCGGCGCCGGGGTCCACTGCGCGGTACCGGGTCCTAGCCCGGGGCTCACCCGCCCTGGTGTGGCCGGTAGCTCTGCGTGAAATCGTCGGCCACGGTCGCCGCCAGTTCCACGTAGGCCCGCTTGGTCTCCTTCTTCAACCGCGGCAGGTCGATTTCGGCGCCCTCGGACATATGCGGGTCGAACGGGATCATGTGCACCGCCCGGCAGCGCGACAGGAAGTATTGCCGCAGCTGCTGCACATCGATGTTCGGCGTACCGTCGCGCGGCGAGTTGATCACCACCACGGCGTTCTGCACCAGATGGTGGTAGCCGTGCAGCGACAACCAGTCCAGGGTGGCCGACGCGCTCTGCGCGCCGTCGATGGCGGTGGGCGAGATGAGCACCAGCGAATGCGCCAGTTGCAGGACGCCCGCCATGGCCGAATGCATCAGACCGGTACCGCAGTCGGTGAGGATGATGTTGTAGAACCGCTGCAGGATCCGGGCCACCGCGCGGTACTCGTCTTCGTTGAAGGCCTCCGATGCGGCCGGATCACGTTCGCTGGCCAGCACTTCCAGGCGACTGGTCGCCTGCGAGGTGTGCCGCCGGACATCGGAATAGCGTTCGATGGCCGGATCGAGCAGCAGATCCCGGACCGTGGACCGCGTCTGCAGGGGGACGCGCTGCGACAGCGTGCCGAAGTCGGGGTTGGCGTCCACCGCGATCACCCGGTCCCCGCGGATCGAGGCGAAGGTCGAGCCGAGACCGATGGTGGTGGTGGTCTTACCGACACCGCCCTTGAGGGAGAGCACGGCGATCCGATAGTCGCCGCGCACCGGTTGCCGGATCCGCGCGACCAGCTCCTGCAGCCGCCGTTCCTCGGCGGACATGCCGGGATTGATCCGGCCGCCGGACGCGTGGTGCACCACTTTGCGCCAGCCCTGGCCGGAGGCCTTTTTCGCCCGGCGGACCGAGACGTCGTCGAGGGACGGCGCGCCCGGCCCCGGTGCGCCGAATCGCGCCGGGTTCTGCTGCCACTGCTGTGGGGGCGGCCCGCCCTGCTGCTGCCAGGCCGGCGCGCCACCGTGCTGCTGCGGAGGTGGGGACTGCTGCTGCCACTGCGGGGGCGCGGGGTTGTACTGGGCCGGGACCGGGCCGGGGACCTGCGGCGGCGGTCCCGGCTGCTGCCATTGCTGCCGTGGGCCCGGAGCCGGGGGCGCCGGTGGGAGCGGCTGCCGCGGCCGGTTCGGTTCGGGGGCGTGCCACTGGGCGCCCGCGGCGGGAACAGGGGCTTCGGGCGCCCGCCACTGGGGGTTGCCGTGATCCGGCGCCGAACGCTCCGGCCAGGCCTGATCGCCGAGCTCGCCGGTCCCGCCGTGGCGCGGCGGGGGAGCGCTCTCCGGCGCGCGCGGCCCGTCGTCGGCGGGCCCGGTGCGCGGTGCCGGCGGGGCGGTGCTCTCCG
>NZ_JBKOOL010000076.1:0-25806 GCF_046764065.1 Nocardia sp. NPDC002869 | reverse complement strand
CGCGCCACTGCGCCGAACGCCGCCCCGGTGCCGCGGGAGCCACCAGGGTGGTCATGCCGGCACATCCGTCGCCGTGCCGGTGCCGGGCTCGGTCCGCAGCCCGGCCAGGTGGCCGACCAGAGTGTCGATCGTGACCAGTCCCGCGTACTTTCCGTCCGGCCCGGTGACCACCGCGGTCGCGTTCCGGTCACCCAGCAGCGCCGCCAGTCCCGCCTGGAGAGTCGATTCGGCAGACAGTGTCTCGGCCGTGGTCCCGGCCCCGCCGACAGAGTCGGCGTGGGCGAGGTCCGCGGTGGTGAGCCAGCGCAACGGCCGCCCCGCGGTGTCGAGCACCAGAGCGCGGGCCCCGTCCCCGATCGCCGTCCGCGCCACGTCGACCGGAGCGTCCTCGGTGACCGTGGCGCATTCCTCGAGCGTGACCTCCCGGATCCGGGTCAGGGTCAGCTGTTTGAGCGCGGCGTCGGAGCCGGCGAATCCGGCGACGGTCTCGTCCGCCGGGTCGGCCAGGATCGCGGCCGGCCGGTCGTACTGCAGGATCCGGGACCGGTCGCCCAGGACCGCGATCCGGTCACCGAGTTTCACCGCCTCGTTGAAATCGTGGGTGACGAAGACGATCGTCTTGCCCAGTTCGGCCTGTAATCGGAGCAATTCGTCCTGGAGCAGGCCGCGGGTGATCGGGTCCACCGCGCCGAAGGGTTCGTCCATCAGCAGGATCGGCGGGTCGGCGGCCAGGGCCCGCGCCACCCCCACCCGCTGCTGCTGCCCGCCGGACAGCCGGCGCGGATACCGGCGCCGGTAGGTCCCGGGATCCAGCCCGACCAATTCCAGCATCTCGTCGGTGCGGGCGGCGATGCGCTGGCGATCCCAGCCCATCAACCCCGGGACGGTCGCGATGTTCCGCGCGACGGTCATATGCGGGAACAGCCCCGCCTGCTGGATGGAGTACCCGATACCGCGGCGCAACCGGTCGGGGTCGATCTCGGCGGCGTCGCGGCCGTCGATGGTCACCGTGCCGGAGGTGGGCTCGATCAGCCGGTTGATCATCCGCATGGTGGTGGTCTTCCCGCAGCCCGACGGCCCGACCAGTACCACGATCTCACCGGCCGGTATCGTCATCGATACTGCGTCCACGGCCGGATCCTGTTGTCCCGGATACTGTTTGGTGACGGCGTCGAGCACGATCTCGACCCCGGACACCGCCGCCGTGCGGTTCGCCGAATCAGTCACGAATTCCCCTCGAAATGGTGAAACGTCCGACGAGGACGAAGATCCCGTCGAGAACCAGGGCGAGTGCGACGATCAGCACGGTGCCCGTCAGCGCCTGCGGTACCGCGTTGGGGCTACCGAGCCGGGCCAGCCCGGAGAAGATCAGATTCCCCAGCCCGGGGCCCTTCGCGTACGCGGCCAGCGCCAGAATGCCCATGATCAACTGGGTGCTCACCCGCATGCCGGTCAGAATCGACGGCCAGGCCAGCGGCAGTTCGATCGCGGCGAGCACCCGCAACCGGTTCATCCCCACCCCGCGCGCGGCATCCACCACCGCGGTATCCACCGCCGAGAGACCTACGAGAGTGTTGCGCAGGATCGGCAGCAGCGCGTAGAGCACCAGCGCGGTCACCGTCGGCGCGACACCCAGGCCCATGAGGGGAATGAGCAGGCCGAGCAGGGCGAACGACGGCACCGTCAGAATGGTCCCGGCCGCGGCGGTCGCGACCGCCGAGCCGATCGGACTGCGGTACACGGCGATACCCACGGCAACCGCCACCACCGTCGCGATGAGCAGGGACTGCACGACCGCGGAAACGTGCAGATAGGAATCGACGAAGAGCTGATGCCGTCGTTCCACGACGAAGCTCCACCACGTATCCAGGATCCGACCTCCCGTTCCGGCCTCCAGCGAGGCTATCGCGACCTCGCCGCGCCCGGACGGGTTTTCCCGGAGGACGTGCGACCGCCGGGACGGCGACGCGGCGCGCGACCCCCGCGGGAGACGGTCGGTACGGCAACGAGGACCTACAACGAACGACGGATCGGCGCCACGCCCCGAATCAGTTGCGGGTAAGCGCGCGGTCGGTGAGTGCGCCGATGATCGGGGCGAGCGTTTCGGCGTACCCGACGGTGAGGTGATTGTCGTCGCGGAAGACCAGGTTGTCCCCGATAACAAGCGGGCAGTCGGAGGGAGTGCAGAACAGCGAGGTCAGGTCGGCGTACTGTCCGCCACCGCCGGTGGTTGCCGCCTGCTCGGCCGCGATACCGGCATCGTTCAGCGCATCCGGTCGCGCCGGGGCGCAGGCCGCGGCATCGTCGAGATGTTCGGATAGGCATATCGGGACATCGGTGTGCGGGTCGGGGATCGACCCCAGCACGAGCACGGCCGCCCCGGTTGCGCGCAGCCGGGAGACCAGGCGATGCAGACTGTCGATCCAGGCCGGGTCGTAGGACACGAAGCCGAAGTCGGCGCCATATCGCCGGGACATGCTCACCACGATCAACCGCGGTCGCTCGGCCTGCAGCCGGTCCACGATCTCGCCGCGCCACTGCTCGCATTCGGTGTACTCCCGGCCGAGGTAAGGACTGGTGATGGGCAGGTCCAGGAGCGGGCAGGTGACCTTGGCCATGGTCTCCAGCCGCCAGTGCCGCGCCGCGGTGATCTGCTCGAACGCCGGCTGCCACATCGCGGCATGGGAATCGCCGACCAGGGCCACCGTGGTGGCCGAGTCCGGATCGCCGGAGGCGCACTCGGCCTGGCCCACCTCTCGCCAGGACCGTACACAGCCGTTCACGAACACGTCCGCTTTGCTCCCGGCCGCGTCGGCGAGCGAGGGGGTGAGATTCGAAGGGACGGGGCCGATCGCGGCAGAGGCGGCAATAGCGGCCTGCGCTTGTGCGACCTGCTGCCGGACTGCGGCCTCCCCGGGGTCCGTAGTCGGTGCGACCGGTGCGGTGGGTGCAGTGAGGGCAAGGGCCGGGGCCGCCGTACCGCGGCCGGCCGGGACCGGCGCGAGTACGAGCAGTGCGAGCGTCACGCCACCGGCGACAGCCGTGATCGCACCGCCACAGACGAGGCTGCGCGCGGCCGAACTCCGTAAGGGAACGGCGAAACGGGCCGGATTCTCGACGAGCCACAGCGTGAGCATGGCGAGTCCGCCCGCGATCGTGACCGCGCCCAGCGAACCACCGAGTCCGAGCGGATGGCCGACCACCCAGGGCGCAAGCAGTAACACCGGCCAGTGCCACAGGTACCACGAGTAGGACCCGCGGCCGATCGCCCGCATCGGGCCGAGTGCCAGCCCGCGTCCGACACCGAACCGTGGAGTGGCACAGCCGGAGATGATCACCAGCACGGTCCCTGCGACGGGCAGCAGCGCGGCGGTTCCGGGGTACCGGGTGTGCTCGTCGAACCAGGTGCAGGCGACGGTGATCAGCAGCAACCCGGCCCAACCGGCGAAAGCGGCCGGAATTTTCGGCAGCCGGGACCACGACGCCGCCGACAGCGCGGTCACGCCCCCGGCGGCCAACTCCCAGGCCCGGGTGGGCAGCGAGAAGAACGCCCACGACGGGAGCGTGCCGGTCCAGCTCAGGGAGGTCGCGAAGGAGCACGCGGCGACGATCACGAGAACGATCAGATATGGCCGCGAGGCCGCCGCCCCGGTTCGGTGCCGTCGCGCGAACCACGCCGTCGCGGCGATCAGCACCGGCCAGAGCAGATAGAACTGCTCTTCCACACCGAGTGACCAGAAGTGTTGAAACGGTGACGGGAGCACATCGCCGGCAAGATAGTCGGCGCCGCGCAGCGCGAAGCGATAGTTCCCGGCGTACAGCGCGCTGGCGATCCCGTCGCCGAGTACCCGGCGGGCCTGCAGCGGTGGCAGTAGCGCGGCGGCTGCCACCGCGGTGGTGACCAGGACAACACCTGCCGCGGGTAGCAGTCGCCGGGCCCGCGCGCCGTAGAACCGGGCCAGCCCGATAGTGCCGGTGGCCGCCGTTTCTCGGTAGAGAATTCCGGTGACGAGAAAGCCGGAAACGACGAAAAAAACATCTACACCGACGAATCCACCACCGACGCCGGGCATGCCCGCGTGAAAAAGCACGACGGCCACCACGGCAACGGCTCTCAGTCCTTCGATATCGGGCCGGAAGTATCTTCGCGGCACCGCATTATCGCTGCGGTCCGCACGCCGATCACCCAATTCGCTGCCGACCGCCACGGTCATGGGCAGCATTGTTATCGGTGTTGCCGGTGTTGTCACGGCAACGCACCGCGTGCGGATATTCCCGGTCCGATCCGCTGACCGGATGGTCGGTGGGACGGTTCCGTGTGGATGACACACGATTCCGTGGCAAGGAAGAAAGCCCTGATCATGCGAGAGGGCCTCGCGTTCGGCCGGGTCACCCGGTTCCTGGGAGACCGGTTCTCCAGCGGCTTCGGCCTCCGCTATCGGCCCTGTCACTCGGACAGGCCGCCGCGGCCGATCTCCGGGAACCCCCGCAGGAGTACGCGGGCATTGTCGGACCGGGAAAAGGCGGAAAATTAGGCGAATTGTCGATGTGTGAACGCGAAAAATCCCAGCGCGTGGCGCGTAGAATTCAAGCGGGTCGGGACAGCATCTGGAGCCCATCATGACGAGAAAGAATGCACACACGAAGTTCGCCCGGTTGGCGGCCGCCGCCGGTATAGCCGCAGTTGCCGCGATTCCGGTCGTCGCAGCCACGCAGCAAGCGCCTACCGCGCACGCAACCTCCCCCACGTCTGCCACTCAACGCGTCGACAGCCCCGGCTGGGGTAATGGCGGCGGCTGGGGTCGCGGCGATGGTTGGGGTTGGGGTAATGGTGGCGGTTGGGATCGCGGCGGCGGCTGGGGTTGGGGCAATGGTTGGGGTTGGGGTAATGGCGGTGGTTGGGGTAATGGCTGGGGTTGGGGTAATGGCTGGGGCTGGAGTCCCGGCTGGGGCAATTGGTGGCCCGGCGGGGGTGGCTGGGGCAGCTTCTAGCACTGGTGACCGTGCCTGGACATGCGCATCGTGCCGGGCACGGTCGCATCGAAAACCGATCATGTGAAGTGAGGTTCGACCAGCCGGGCTGGAGCTGGTGACGAGATGAAGATCGTGTGCGTCGGTGGCGGGCCGGCCGGGTTGTACTTTGCCATTTCGATGAAGCGGCGCGATCCGGCCCACGACATCACGGTGCTCGACCGCGATCCCCCTGGGGCCACCTATGGCTGGGGCGTCGTGTACTGGGACGACCTGCTGGACATCCTGTACCGGAACGACCCCGAGAGCGCCCGGGCGGTGCGTGCCGGGTCGGTCGTATGGCGTGACCAGGCAATACATGTGGGCGACGACCGGATTGCGCATTTCGGGGGTTACGGATTCAGCATGGGGCGCGCGGCATTGCTCGACGTACTTTCCCGGCGGGCGAGTGATCTGGGCGTCGATGTCCGGCACGGGCGAGAGGTTCACGATCTGTCCGGATTCGACGACACCGATCTCATCGTCGCCTCCGACGGCGCGAACAGCCGGGTACGGCAGCTGGGTGAGCATTGTTTCGGCACGTCCGTCACGCTCGGCGAGAATCGATATATCTGGCTCGGTACGGACGAGGTATTCACCCGATTCACCTTCGCCTTCGAACGCACCGCGGCCGGTTGGATCTGGTTCCATGCCTACCCGTCGGTTGCCGGGAAAATCAGCACCTGCATCGTCGAGTGCCAACCGCATACGTGGCACGGACTGGGATTCGACTCCCTGGACAATCCGGAGAACGTGCGTGTTCTGGAGAACATCTTCACGCGCGTCCTCGGTGGTCACTCGTTGATCAGCAAGACACGAGGCGAGTTCGCGAAATGGAGCCGCTTTCCCGAGATAACCAACAGGGCCTGGTATCACGACAACGTCGTGTTGCTCGGCGATGCAGCGCACACGACGCACTTCACCATCGGTTCGGGTACCCGGTTGGCAATCGTCGACGCCGTCGCGCTCGCACAGAACCTGTACGAGTATGCCGAGGTCGCCGACGCGCTGGAGAACTACGATGCGCAGCGCCGCGCCGCACTGCGCCCGATCCAGGCCGCCGCCCGTGCCAGCATGAACTGGTTCGAACACGCCGACCGGTATCTCGACCGTGACGCCGTACAGTTCGCCTATGCGATGGCGGCCCGGCACGGGCCGCAAGTGCCGTGGCGATATCAGCTACACCTGCTCACACAGGTTTCCGCTGTGCGCAAGGTCCGGCGTACCGTCGACTCCGGACAGCGGTGGTGGCGGGCTGCCCGACGGGGAGAACTGGCCATGGCACCGCCCTCGCCGCGACGCCCACCCAAACCGTCCCCGACCCATCACTCGAGGTTCCGCTTCGGGTGACGCCACCCCTTCGGCATGTTGTCGGTCGAGGTCGAGCGGCGACCCCATCCCATACGAGGGTCCCGGCGACCCCGATTCCGTCGTCGCCGCGCTCGCCGCCGCGGTCCGAGTCCACGGTCCGGCCCCCGAGGCTCCCACCGCATCGTCGGCAACACCCCCACGGCATCCGGTGCTCACCACCGTTCTGCGCATCGACCGGCCACTACACCCGGACCGGGACGAACTCACCGCCACCGGTGGACTGATGCGCTTCGATTCATTTGTCACCCGCGTGGAGCGGAAGGGACGATCACCCGATGAGCCGTCCTGTTATCGCTGAGATTCCGATCGGTCCCGTGGATGTGCCCGAGGTGGTCGAGGCGCTCGCCGGTGCCGACACGATAACCCCGGTGTGGCGTAATGAGCTCGGGGGTCTGACGTTTCGTCTCGAGGGCGAGGTGGTCCGGTATGCCAAGTGGGTTGCCGCGGGCACACCGGAGATCGATTTGCGCGCCGAGGCGGAGCGGCTGGCCTGGGCGCGGCGGTGGGTGACTGTTCCCCGGGTCCTGGAGCACGGGGCCGACGACGAGGGCGCGTGGCTGGTTACGGCGGAAGTCGCCGGACGCTCCGCGGTGGAGCCTCGGTGGATCGCGGAACCGGCGACAGCGGCGGCCGCGATCGGGGCCGGGTTGCGCCGGCTGCACGACCGCCTGCCTGTCGACCGATGCCCGTTCGAGTGGAGTGTCGGAACACGACTCGTGCGCGCCGATGAGCGCCTGGCCGAAGGGCAGGGGCCGGCCGACCGATCGCCCGAGTATCGGCATCTGAACGTAGCGGAAGCCCGGGCACGGATCGGCGACCCGCCCGGGATCGACCGGCTCGTCGTCTGTCACGGTGATGCGTGCGTTCCCAACACGCTGGTGCACGACGACGGCGGATTCGCCGCGCATGTGGACCTCGGCTCGCTGGGGGTGGGCGACCGGTGGGCCGACCTCGCGGTCGCGGCATGGAGTACGGAGTGGAATTACGGCCCGGGCTACGACGGGATCCTGTACGAGGCGTACGGGGTCGCGCCGGACCCCGAGCGCATCGATTACTACCGCCTGCTGTGGGATATGTCCTGAACACTCGTGCGCCGGGAGCGGTGAGGTCGCCACGCTCGCGGGCCGGCCCGGCTCTTCCTCATCCCCAGGTGAGGGGGTCGAGGTGGAGGTAGAAGTCCAAGCGGTCACGGTCCAGGACGAGGCCGTAGTCGGCCGCGAACAGTCTGTCCGCGGCCAGCGCCTGCTCCTCGTTCTCCCAGGTCCCGCGCGCGTTGGCGAGCAGGAGCGCCAGATCGGCGTAACGATCGGCGGACCCGAGACGGCCCAGGTCGATGAATCCGGACACCTCCAGCGTTCCCGGGTCCACGACGATATTGGGCAGACACAGGTCTCCGTGACAGACGACCGTGTCCACAGCCTCCTCGGCCCGCATCCGCGCGATCGCGGGTTCGAGGCGGGCCAGCAGTTCGTCGGGCGGTGTGTGCTGCTGCTCGACGGGGAGGAACTCCGGGTTCACGGCTTTCCGGCCGACGACATCACGCGCAAGAGTGATCATCGTGTCGAGGCGGCGGTCGAACGGGCACAGTCGCGCCGGTAGTCCGTGCAGCCCGCGCACCGCGTCGGTGATGTGTTCCCAGGCCGCGCGGAGGTCCGCAGCCGATAGTCGATCCGCGGCGACGCCGGGGACGGCGCTGGTCACCAGGAGTGCTCCCGCCTCACCGGCGTGCCAGTCGAGCACCCGTGGCCCGGTACGCCCTGGTCGGCCAGCCACCGCACCCGGTCGTGCTCCGCCTTCAGCACGGCGGCCTCCGCGGCCGGAACACATTTGGCGTATCGGGTGGTGTCCGCGTGGTGAAAGACGGTGGCGCCCGACTCGCCGGTGGTGACAGGTGACCAGTCTTCGATGCGGTATCCCGCACTCACCAGAACCGTTCGCGGGTTGTGGCTTTCACTCATTCCGGCCACTTTAACCTGCACGCATCCGCACTGGTCTGCCTGCAGGCGGCGACCGTGCTCGGTCCCGGACCACCTTTCTGCCTCTGCCGCCAGCGCCTCGGTGACGGCCGATCGGGTGCGGTTCTTCGCCTCGGCGCCGGGGCCGACAGCGTAGTCGGCGATCGAGACCATGGCGTCTCGCAGGTGCTGCGTCCGGCCGGTGTGCCCCTGCGAGACATGGCGGGCTCTGGCCGCAGCTGCATTATGGTGGCAAGCACGCGGATCGCCATGTTCGGCTGAGCGCAGAGTCGTGATCACCACCGCATGGCGTTGAAGTCGATCGGTTGGGGGCGAAGGCCTTTCACACGTTCGGCCAGGCCTCGCATCCGGAGCGCCATCTCGCTTGCCGGAAGCTGCCGGCGATCCCCATGACCGGGCAGCAGCCATTCGAAACTGAAATCGGCCGATCGTGCCAGCGAATGGGCCAGCACTTCGACCGAATACCAGGTGACGCTCTCGGCAATTTCGATATCCCCGGTGGTGCGGGACCAATAAACGCTGTCCCCGCTGAAGCAGTATCGGTCGTCGACTATATAAAGCACACTTCCCTGGGTGTGACCCGGAAACGGATGCGCCATTACACCGTCGACGATCTCCACGGGCTCGGATCCCCGTATTATCCGATCGGCATCCGGGGCTGAATCGAGATCACCCTCGTGAATCCACAGTCGAGCCCCGAATCGATCTGCGTAGCGCCGACCGTGCGCAGCGTGGTCACGGTGGGTCAGTAGAACGTCCGTCACCACGCCGATCTCCTCGTATCGGGTTGCCAGCGACTCGCTCCAGCGTGGCGTATCGACCATGAGGTTGCCGCCGCGGCGTCGCAGCAGATAGGAGTTGGCGCCCGCGGTGTGTGACGAGTTGTGGCCACACAGGTATACCCCCTCATCCAGGCGCATGGGGAACGGGTCGAACACCGCTTTCAGTGGTACGTTCTCGCGCCGAACGGACCGGGTTTGACAAGCGAATGCGGCTGCCGCCAGCGCCTGTTCCTCGGCTTCGTCGCGCGGTTGACGCAGAATTTCGGAGCGACCATCGACCTCGCCGATCAAACCGGGCGCCAATTGCCGGGACACATCGCAGTTCACGCAGCGATCGTCTACGAACCAAGACATGTGCAGAGCTCCCTCCTCAGTGCGACGCAGCTACGACCGCACCTTTTCAGGAGTACCAAACATGGCGCTGAAATTTCAAGCCTTGACTTATTTATAAAAGCCCATCTGGGGATTCCATCGGCAATTCAATATTGGTGCTGCAACGGCAGCTGAGTGAACTGGTGGTAAATGTGATCTGTGGTGTTGGATCGTGTTGTGGCCGAGATTGGATTCGATGATGTCGAGGATTGGGGGGCCGGTTCACGCCTTCGGAGCCGCAGGCTCGGGCGCGGGAGTGCGTGGTCGGTTTGACTGCGGGTCTGGAGTGCAAGAACGGTGGACGTTATCCGAACGCGCTGGTGTGATGGGCCCGGACGAGATGCAGCGGCGGCTGTGCAAGGCCGGCTGGGACATCGACGGGGCCCGTCACGGTGTGCGGGGCTACGTGTTCGAACATCTCGGGCACCCCGACGCCGTGCTGGCCGGTGACGAGACCGGGCCCATGAAGAAGGGCGTGAAATCCGCTGGGGTGCAACGGCGGTACTCCGGCATCGCCGGGCGTTCGGAGAATTGCCAGTTCGAGGTACTTCTGGCGTACACGTCGAAGCATGGGCACGTCCCGATCGAGCGGGAACTCTACGTCCTGGAGTCGTGGACATCGGATCGGCAGCAGTGCCGCGACGCCGGGATCCCCGACGAGACAGAGTTCGCGACCAAGTCGCGGCAGAGGATCACCATGCTCGAACGCGCCTTGGCGGCGAAGGTGCCGTTCGCGTGGTTCACCGCCGACGAAGCCTACGGGCAGGCCGGCTATCCACGGGATTGGCTGGAAGAACGCGACGTGTTCTACGTGATGGCCACTCACCGCGACCACCAGCTGACCACTCGAGCCGACCGCACCGCCCGCGCCGATAGCCGGGTTGCCGAGTTCGGTGCGGGCACCGGGCAGCGGTTGTCGGTCGGTGCCGGCGCACACGGGCGGCGGCGGGGGACGAGGTAAGCGGTTTGTGCGAGTCACGGCGTACGCCCGGCTGACCTGTTTCGATCCGGCATATATGTCCACCTCGCTGTGCCTATTTCTTGGGCGATCAGCGTTGCAAGCCGTTCGTGTGAGTCGCGGCTCAGGTGTATTCCGTCGTCTCCCGGGCCCGCGACGGTAGCTGCGTCTACGAACAAGGCCTGACGCTTGGAAGCGACGCGGCGTAACGCTGCGCCGAGTTCGCGCGACTTGCGCACGGAGTCGGCGTCGTATTCGGAACTTCGCTCGGCAAATGCAGGCTGGTCGGCATCGAGATGGATCGGACTGACCAGCAATACCGCAGGGACCCCACTGGTGCGGGTCCAACCAGTGCACTCGACGCTGTCGATATAGCCCTCCAGTGCGGCAGCGACTGCGTCTGGTTCTCGACCGAACTTGGTCTTGAGATCGTTGTTTCCCAGCATGATGACCACCATGTCCAAGGGTGAGTGGCTGCGCAGACACGGTTGGAAATAGGTACGGCCATTGCGATCGTCCCGGTCGGGGTCGTCCAAGTCGGTGGTACGGCCGCCGAGGCCTTCCTCGATAATGGCGTATCCGGGACCCAGGAACTCTTGTAATCGCCCGGTCCAGCGCACGTCGGCCGGCCATCGGCCGCTCTCTTCGGAAGGTTGGCCGAAGGTGTTGGAATCACCGAAGCACAAGACGGTGAACGCGGAAGGGTTGATGATCAATTCGGAACCCTACAGGTGAGAGGGGTAATTTGAGATTTTCAACGAAACCGTCGATTCCATCGGGTCGTTGCTTGCGTAGAGCGAGTGATTCTCTGGCGGCCTGCGCGGCGCGTTCCGTGTGCCTCTCATCATCAGGTTTTCCGATCAGACGAGGTTTCGCCAGCGGCTTCGGCTATCCGGTCGATATCTCGCGCGAGGTCGAAGTCCAGCTCGGTAAGCTTCCGGTCGAAGTCATGGGTGGTGATTCGAAACTCGATGCGTTGCCAGGTGATGAGCATGTTGGGACGGCGGCCGACTTCGCGTGCCTTGGCGGCGGAATACACCGCCAGGTGCACGCACTCGTGGTAGGTGTGGGCGAAAGTGCGCGTGATCTCGTCGCCGTTGCGCTGCCAACCGGGTAGGGCTTCGAGACCGTCGGCGATCTCGCTGTCGTCCAGAGGTGTGGGCAGAGCGGTCATGCGCCCGACCCTATGAGATGGACGACGTATGCGGAACCGGTCGACAGCAGGGCGGCCGAATCATGGTCTGCGGAAATGATGGCTCCGACAGATAGCGTGGAAGAGTGATTCAGTCCGTAGTATTCGATGTTGGCGAGACACTGCTCGACGATTCGCGAGAGTTCGGCGCGTGGGCGGATTGGCTCGGCGTTCCGCGGCACACGTTTTCTGCGATCCTGGGCGCTGTCACCGTGGCAGGCCGCAACAATGCCGAGACGTTCCAGGTCTTGCGGCCAGGGTTCGACCTAGCCGAGCAGCGCTGGCGTCGCGAGGAGGCCGGGGTCGGTGAACGGATCGAAGAATCCGACCTCTACCCTGATGTTCGTCCTGCTCTTGCCGCGCTGAAGCAGGCCGGCCTGTGGGTCGGTGTGGCCGGGAATCAGACGGCAAAGGCTGCGGCACTGCTACGGTCATTGGATCTTCCCGTCGATGTGATTGCGACGTCCGGTGAATGGGAGGTAGCCAAACCTGATCCGGCGTTTTTCGAGGCGGTGATCGACTTCGCCCCGGGCGAACCGGACGAAATCCTCTATGTGGGGGACCACCGGGACAATGATATTGCGCCCGCGCGGGCTGCCAGTTTACGGCCGGTATTGATCCGTCGGGGACCGTGGGGTTACCTATGGGCGGACGACTCGGTTGTGGCTCGTGACGCGGAATGGGTTATCAATTCTTTGGCAGAGCTTTCCGGCCTGGTTGGTACAGACCGTTGAAGTACTCGATTCCGGTTTGCTCCGGAGTCGTGAGCTGGCGGGCCATGGCGTCTTGTAGAGCCGATAGGTCCGCGCCGGTGGACGTAGCGTCTAGTGAGATGCACCTGCTCGGCAAACTGGGCTTCTATACGGATAGGTAGCAATCTGACCTTGTTAGTGTTCGCGCGGCAGACCTTTCTTCACCGGTGCGCTCTTCACTGTTGTGCGGTGGATATCAGCTGCAGGAGTTTCCGGGAGATGATCGGGTTGGCGGCCACGGTGTGGCGGGACCGGACGTTGTGGATGCTGCCGTCGGAATCGGTCACCACGGCCCCGCTTTCGCGGGCGATGAGCACTCCGGCTGCCATATCCCATTGTTTGTTGGACATGATGATGCATCCGTCGGTGCGGCCTTCAGCTGTCCAGGCCAGGTCGAGTGCGGCGGAGCCGAGCATGCGAACCCTTTCTGCTTCTGCCGCCAGCGCCTCGGTGACGGCCAATCGGGTGCGGTTCTTCGCCTCGGCGCCGGGGCCGAGGGCGTAGTCGCCGATCGAGATTATGGCGTCTCGCAGGTGCTGCGCCCGGCCGGTGGTGATGGGCCTGTCATTCAGGTACGCACCCCGCCCTTCGATTGCGTAGTACTCCAGCCCGAGAAACGGTGCTCGTATCACACCGACAATCGGCCGGTCCTGATGCACCAGCGCAAGGGACACCGCACAAAGCGGAATATTGTGGATGAAGTTCGATGTCCCGTCGATGGGGTCGAGCACCCATGTTTGTTCGGCATGTACGGAATCCGATGACTGCGTGGTGGTTTCCTCACCCCGGAAGCCGATTTGGGGTGCATGCGCTCGCAGCAGTCGCTGCGTCGTCTCTTGGATTTCGAGGTCGAGTTCAGTGACGAAGTCCCGATCGCCTTTGCTGTGGACTGCACCTGTCCCTGCAGTCGTCAGGAGTTCGGCTCCAGCGGCTGTGGCCATGCGCGCGATGGTCAAGAGCGTACTGATTTCGTTCACGCGTCGATTCCCTTCCCTCGCGCCCATAGAGTGTCAAAAACGCTTACAAACGTATCGAACACCGCTGGCCCGCCGGACTTCCGCATTACGAATGTCGGCGATTCGAGGCCACGCCCCTGTGGGAGGTAGGGCTGCATGATGCACAATTTGGTATCGATAATGACGAGGTTGAAGCGCGGCGGCTCATCGAAGGTACGTACATGGATTGAACCCGGCGTGTAAGGCCCTGTTCTGGCCAGGATCCGTTCCAGAGACCGGATATTCAAGCTTGTGAGGTCGGATAGAGTGTTTGGTGCGTGTCCTTCTTCGGCCTCCCGGGCGCGGATACTGTCACCGGCCGGATCGAGGAACAAGCATCTGATCTCAGTGCCGTTTTTTAGAAGCTGAATGACATCGCTGTCGGAGCACTGCTGGCAGAAGAGATTGAGCGAGATGCCCACCATGTCGATACTGTGTGCCGATCGGAATATTCGCTGCGGTGGCATGTCCTGGACGAAGTCGGCACGGTTTCGAAATACGGCTTCTACTTCGCTTGCTCGTTGACGGGCAGGCAGTAGTGCAACCTGCTCGCTGCCTCGGTGTCGCCTGTCCTGTGCGGGTTGGTTGTCGGGATGGCTGCCGAACAGTTCCTCGATCGACCATTCCGGAAACATCTCTTGCAAGACGCGGCGATGATGTGGGTAGGGCAAACCACCGATATCACCGGAGAGCCAACGGTAAAACTGGGCCTTCCGGGGGCCGCAGCCAACGATTGCTGGGTCGATCCTGCGGGCCAGTCGGTCGTATTCCCGGTTGAATGCCGCGACCGTCTGTAAGTGACGTTGCCGCAATAGGGTCTTGAGAAGCGTTGCCATGACTCCTACCTTCGACCGTTGCCCGCGCTACCGAATGAGACATAGATGATACCTCGGCGGTTAGGGAGAGACCTAGGAGGCGGCGAGACGATACCAGTTGGTGGAGGAGGCTTTTGGAGTATTCATCAGCAACCCGGGAGCGTTCTGAATGATCTCTATTGCTCGAAGAGTCATCAACGACGGAAATCATGTGGTTGGCCGACTCAGGTACTCGGGTCTGAGTTCAGTTCGATCCGTCGCAGTGTGGGTTCATACCACGTGCCGCTGTCGCCTTCCACCTCTACCAGTGCCGATCTCCACGCGTCATTTGCCGACCCTTGTTTCAGGAGCACGCAATGCGTTCGTCACCCTCATCCCGGGCTCCGCTGCGACCGCCGCCCGATACCTACTCGCAAGAGCCGGTTGGTGTAGATGCCTCCCGGGCCAGTGTCGCGCGAGTCCACGACTACAGCCTTCTCGGCAAAGACAACTACGAGGTCGACCGCGCGGTTTTCGCCAGGGTACTCGAGATGGCACCAGGTCAGTGCGAGGTGTCGCGGATGAATCGGCGCTGGCTGCATAGGGTGGTGCGCTATCTGGCCGGGAATGCTGGGGTCGGGCAGTTCGTCGATATCGGTGCCGGGTTGCCGACCGCTCTGAATACCCACGAGGTCGCCCAGTTGGAAAACCCCAGAGCGACAGTGGTCTACGTCGACAACGATCCGTTGTGCGCCGCGTATGGGCGGGCGCTGCTCGAGCCTAACGACCGTACACACTACGTTCTCGCGGACTTCCTGGAGGCAGGCGCACTCCTGAAGAACCCGGACGTACTCCAGTACCTCGAGTTGGATCGCCCGATAGGGGTGCTGGTGTGCGGGCTGCTCCACCATATCGGTGACGGGTCGAGGCCGGCTCGGGCAATGAGTGAGCTGATCGAACGGCTGCCTTCCGGTTCGTATGTGGCGGTCACGAACTTCTACGACCCGGGCTCCGAGAATCCCGAAATCCATCGGCTGGCGCGGAAGCTGGAAGAGGCGTTCACCGGAGGCGTGGGTTCGGGCTGGTACCGGACCCGTTCGGAGCACCTCGAATACTTCGAAGGTCTCGAGCTGCTGCCGCCCGGCTTGGTCGAACTCGACGATTGGTGGCCCCTCGGCCGGATCGGGCGGGGCAGGTTGCCGGAGGAGCGAACGATGCGTGGCGCGGTGGGGTACAAGCGACCGGCGTTGCTGCGGTTTGCGGTCGCCTGACCAAAGGCATTCGTTCACAGCTATTTTCACCGCTACATGCGGAGGTTTGCGCTTCCGCGGGAACGCGGAGCGTGGGGGACCGTCTCGGTAATTCCGAGCTCGGGGCGTGTGTCGCTGGGGGACACACGCTGTCCATTTTCGGTCTTGAATTTTCGGAGGGTGATCAGTCATGTCTTCTTCGCGTAGTCCAGTTCTCATCGTGGGCGCCGGTCCGACCGGGCTCACCCTCGGTATCGAGTTACTGCGGCGGGGTGTGGATGTCCGGTTGATCGACCGGCTCACCGCCCCCGTGACGACTTCGCGGTCGTTCACGGTGCACACCCGCACTCTGGAGCTGCTGGAACAGGCCGGGATCGTCGACGAGTTCCAGGAGAGGGGTTTGCGCGGGGAGTGGATGGACTACCGGTTCGCGGGTTTCTCAGACAAGGTGCGGTTGGATTTCACCGGTCTCGACAGCCGATACCCGTATTTCCGCACGATCGGCCAGCGCGCCACCGAGGAGATCCTGCGCCGCCATTTCAGCGCGCTCGGCGGGGCCGTCGAATGGCACACCGAGCTGGTTTCGGTGACCACGGATCCGGACGGCGGAGTCACTGCCATCGTGCGGGATACGAATAGTGGTGAGACCGCAACCGTGGACTCCGACTGGCTGATCGGTTGCGACGGCGTGCACAGCACTGTCGCCGATCATCTGGGTGCGCAGGTGGGTCGTGCGGAGTACGTGGGGACGGCGATGCGGATGATGGACGTGCCGCTTCGGCAGCAGTCACCGGGTTTCCCGATGGAGGTCGGCGGTATCGACTACCGCATCACCGGCGGTCACATGCTGCTGACGACAGCATTGCCCGGTGGGGTGTGGCGGGTACTGATCAGCGAACCCGGCGAGGCCCGCAGTATCGACGCTTCGGCCGCGGCGTTCCAGAAGGTGCTCGACGAGCATTTCGGTGGTGCGGTGCGGTTGGGTTCCCCGGAGTGGACGACGGTGTTCCGCACCCGGCGGCGGCTCGTCTCCCGGTATCGCAGCGGCCGGATCTTCGTCTGTGGGGACGCCGGACACGAACGGTCCCCGGCGGGCGGGCAAGGCATGAACACCTCGATGCAGGACGCGTTCAACCTCGGCTGGAAACTCGCCGCCGTCGTGCACGGCCACGCCCGGGAGTCATTGCTGGACAGTTACGAGACGGAGCGGCGTCCGGTCGCCGAGCAGGTGATCGCGGGCACCCATGAACTGCATTCGGTGCTGATGGACCACGGCCGCCCGGTCGCCGAACGACTCGCGCTCGCCCGCGAACCCGGGTTCACCGAGCGGGCGGTGGCCCGGATCTCCGGCATCGCCTACCGCTACGCGAACACCTTCGATCCCGGATCGTCCTCGCCGCGGTGGGCGAACGGGCCGGCGGCGGGGGACCGCGCCTCCGACGCCGAGATCACCCCTCGGCTACGGCTGCACGAACGGTTGCGCCACGGCGGACACACCCTGGTGGTCGTCCATCGCGATCCGCACGATGCCGCGAAGGTCTCGGCGCTGCTCGCGCGTGTGCGTCGGCAATTCGGCGCCCGGGTCGAAACGGTGGTCGTCACCCCGCCCGGGTATCACGGACCCGGCCCGGCCGGTGCCCTCCTGGCCGACAGTCGCCGGATTCACGACCGCTACGGGACCCCCGACGGGGACGCTGTCTGCCTTATTCGACCAGACGGCTATATCGGCGCCCACTGTCTGCTCACCGAGCCGGACACGACGTTCGCGACGCTGCGCGACGCCTTGCCCTGATCCGCCGGATACCGACGGCGATCGACTTCCACTACGCCTAGCGGAAGCCCGGGGCTGTCCTGTGCCTCCGGGGGACTCCACTCGGCGACGACGAAAGCTCTTCGAAATCGTCGCCGCTCCCACATTCGGCGCCCCGGGCGCACGTCTCTCTTGTCTCCCGCTCATCTCGAAGAAATGGACCATGTCGACTCCACCATCGATCTCCTATCCGCGAACCGATCACCTCGGCTCGTGCCCGGTCGCGCACACCGCACCCCAGGTTTCCACGGAAGCGCGAGTGCCCGTCCACACCCCGGAATTCGCCGCCGACCCGCACCGGATCTATCACGAGATGCGCACGGCATTCGGTGATCTCGCACCGATCGAACTCGCACCCGGCGTACCGGCCACCCTGGTACTCGGCTACCACACCGCGGTCCGGATCCTGCACGATACCGAGCATTTCCCGACCGACCCGCGCACCTGGCAGACCACCGTGCCACCGGGATCACCAATACTGCCGATGATGCGCTGGCATCCCGCCGCCCGCTACAGCACTGGGCCCGACCACCAGCGGTATAGGCAAGCATCCAAAGACAGCATCGACGCCGTCGACGGCCATGCCATGCGCTCCGTCGTCGAAGAACTGGCGGCCCCGCTGATCAACGGATTCTGCGAGACCGGGTCCGCCGAGCTGGTGGGAGACTACGCCCGCCCCCTCGTCGTCGCTGTCCTCAACCGGATCATGGGCTGTCCACCCGAAATAGGGGCGCGGATCATCGCCGGCACGGCCGCACGTTTCGACACCGTCGACGCCGCCACCGGGATGGCACTGCTGCGTGCCGCGCTGACAGAACTGATCCGGCTGAAACGCGACCGTCCGGGCGACGACGCCACCTCACGCCTGCTGGCCCACCCCCGCCGCCTCGACGAAGGGGAAGTGCTCGCCCAGTTGCTGAGCTTCTACGGAGCGGGCGGCGAAGCGCAACCGAATCTGATCACCAACACCCTGCTGCTGATGATGACCGACGAGCGCTTCGGGGGAGGACTGATCGGCGGAAGTCTGTCCACCCGTGACGCCCTCGACGAGGTGCTGTTCCACGACCCGCCGATCGCGAACTTCTGCACCACCTACCCCCGCACCCCCGTCCTCGTCGGCGACACCTGGCTCCCCGCCCACCAACCCGTGCTGATCGGCCTCGCCGCCGCCAACACCGATCCGCGAATCACCGACGGCGACCACACCGGCAACCGCTCCCACCTCTCCTGGAGCGCGGGCCCGCATGCCTGCCCGGCCCGCACCCTGGCGTATCAGATCGTGCAGGACGCGATCGACCAGCTGCTCGACGCGGTCCCCGATATGGCGCTCGCGATTCCGCGCGGGGAGCTGGTGTGGCGGCCCGGCCCGTTCCACCGGGCCTTGACCCGGCTCCCGGTCACCTTTCGTCCCTGCCCCGCCGTCACCCTTCCTTCGCCCCGCGCCACCCGAGGATGATCGTGAACTCACTGGCCGCCCACCGACTCATCGCCCTCTACACGACTCGCCCCCACCAGGCCGGACCGCTCGCGGATGGCACCGGCCCCGGCGCGGGCATCGACACCACGCCCGGCTCGGACCTCGGCGGTGACTGTGCCGTCGATCCGGCGTTCGGTTCCCTGGACGAAGCATTACGGGTACGCGCGGCACACAGCGGCCACACACCGCTGTGCCGTCAATACCTCGCAGCGATCGCCTATCTCGGCGGACTCCATGACGACAGCTACGAATGACCCCAGGCCCGGGACCTCGACCGGATGCCTGATTCGGGTATCGCGACCGCAGCCCACCGGCCCCCGACCTCGGCGCCCCACTCGGCGGCGGCTTTGGCGTCGCCGAGTGGGGTTCCCCGCTTCGGGGCCACCGGCCGGGCATATCGTGGCGCGACCTCGGAGTCCCACGGGTCACTTGTCGTCGCGGTGCGGGTTGCCTTCGTTGTCCGGAGCGTCGCGGGTACTCGGACCCTGCCCCTTCAACCACCGGAACCCGACCACCACGGCGACCAGTATCGCGATCGCGAGGATGACGAGTAGTTCCATACCTTCGCGCCTACCCGGGTCCGGCGACTTCAACCACCGAGTCGTCCCGGGCCGGTGCGCTCACGCCACGACGCGGACCGTTTTCAGCTCGGGGTCCGTGGCATCCGGGATGTTCAGCCCGATCTCGTGACCGGTGCGCAGATAGTCCAGCACCCCCTGGTCGAGGCGTTCCCCGGGCACCACCACGGGTATACCGGGTGGATAGGGCGTGAGCTGTTCGGCCGCGACCCGGCCCGCCGCCTCCGCCACGGGCACCATCTCGGTGGAGCCGAAGAACGCGTCGCGGGGCAGTATCGCGGTGTCCAGCTGCAGTTCGTGCGGGGAGGGAAGGTAGATCTCGTGCGGGGAATTCGCGTCGGTCGGTTGCGCCCGCCACGCGCCGATCGCCTCGACCAGCGTGCCGGCCGTTTCGTCGTCGTCGGCGTAGGACATGGTCGCGAGGATCCGCCGATGATCGCTCATTCCCACATCGATCAACCGTTCCCGGCGCAGCCACTCCTCGGCGTCGTACCCGGTGGCGCCGGTCCCGGAGACATCGACCAGCACCTGGAGCCGATCCAGGTCATGCGAGGCCTCCGAGCCGAGCAGTTCGTCTTCCATGACCTGCAGGCCCGGGATACCGTTCAGCTCGGCCCGGGTGCGCCGCGCGGTGCGCAACGCGGCATCGAACAGATCGTGGCCGCGCTCGACCATCTGGCGGCGCCATCCGTCCAGTGCCGAGTAGATCAGCACATTCGGGCTCGTCGTCATGAGTAGGTCGACGCAGTGGCGCAAGCGGACCGGGTCCACCAGATCACCCTGCACGTGGAAGACCGAGCTCTGTTCGAACCCGGCGCCCATCTTGTGCACGCTCACCACACAGATATCGGCGCCCACGTCCATCGCCCAGGTCGGCAGGTCCGGGTGGAACGGCAGATGCGCGCCCCAGGCTTCGTCCACGATGAGCGGTTTGCCGCGCTCATGGCACACCCGGGCGATCCCCGCGATATCGGCGCAGGTCCCGTATGGGCTGGGGCTGACGATGAGCGCCCCCGCCGCCTCGGGGTATTTCTCCCACGCCGCACGGACCTGTTCCGGTGACGGCGGATGGGACAGATGGCGTTCGGCATCCCAGCGCGGGGTGATCCAGCGCGGCAGCACCCCCGAGAAGATGAGCCCGGCCACGATCGATTTGTGGCTGTCGCGGGCCACCAGCAGACCGTTCTCGTTACCGCCCGCGACGGCCATCATGGCCGCCTTCACCGACAGCGAGCTGCCACACGTGGCGAAGAAAGTCTGGTCCGCGCCCACGGCGTCGGCCATCAGCTCCTCGGCCGGGACAGATAGCCACCGCGGGACAGGCGGTCGTCGATACCCGGCGCGGCCAGCACATCGGCGCGGAACGCGTCCGCGCCGATGATCGCTGCCACCCGTTCGTCCACGCCGCGACTCTGGCGATGGCCCGGCGGTGTGTAGCCGTACCGGCCGAGCCGTTGGTATTCGCCGAGCGCGTCGAGCAACGGTGCGCGTGAGTGGTCCATGCGGCGCTCAGTGGCCACGTGGCTCACGCAGGGTCGCGCCTTCCTCGAGCTTGATGCGCCGGTGCTCGGCGACCACGATCAGCCCGCCGGCGATCAGGCAGATCACGCCGAGGATCCCGGCGATGACCGCCCAGCCGGCGAAGCCGTAACCGGCGGCGGTGAGGGTCAACGCCACCAGGACGATGCCGACGGCGCCGAGGATGATGCCCGGCCAGTTGCGGGTGTCTTCGATGGTTTCTCCGGCGTGCGAACGGGTCGTCCGTGCGTCGTCGGGGAAACGATGCTCACTTACGGGGTGACTCTTATCGGGATCGTTGTGTCCGGCGACCATGGTCATGTCCTTCCTGTCGAGCCTGCGACCAGGGACGTTGCGCCGAATACCCGCTCGGCTGCGGTTGAATCACCGGTGGGGGGCCGGTCCTGTCCGATTCGCCCGGCCGGGAAAGGGGCCGGCGGGACCGGGTGCCCGGGGTCCGGGAGGGGTGGGCGATCCGGAGCAGGCCCGGGTACGGGCCCGGGCTCGGGTGGTACCGGCGACGGGCCCGGGACGGGCGGCTGTGGCTCCGGAGGCGGGCCGGGGACGGGCGGTTGGGGTTCCGGCTCGGGGCCCGGAACCGGCGGTTGCGGCTCCCGGGGCCGCGGTTCGGGCGGGGGAGCGGGCAGCGGGGGCGTGGGCTCGGGATCCGGCGCCGGATGCGGTTCCGGAAAGGGATGCTGTGGGTCGGTGGCGCGCATGATGATTGTGCTCCTGTCGCGGGTGCCGGGGCCGGTGGCGCGAGGCGGTTTCCGGCCGCTGACCGCGATACCCGCCGCGGGCGGGGCGAATCAGCGCATGGACGGCAATTCACGCATCCCGGCCGGGCTGCCCCGGCCGGTGATCCCTCGGTGGTGTGCTGCGGCCTCGGCCGACGATGGACGTGATCCGGGTGCGGCGCTGCCCGGGCGACGGTCGGCGACCTTCGCCCATTCCGTCGTCGACGGCCGTGTGCAGGGCGTGGAAATCGAGCCGTCCCCGGTGAGCCGGAGGACGATCGGGATGCCGCAGGCGGCGGGACTCCGCGGCCGGCTCGGGTTCGCTCCTGCCGTCAGGGCGCGGCGGTGCCGATCCGCCGCCCGGCCGCCCGCATGGCGTCGGTATCGGAGGCCACGATGACCTCGGCGAAACGGGATCGGTAGTCACCCAGATCGTCACCGACCGAGCCCACCACCGCGTAGACCGGGGTCTCGCCGGCCCGCCCGAGAATCGCCGAGATGATCTTGCCGGCCCGGGTCTGCCCGTCGAGCCGCCCTTCGCCGACGACGATGGTGCTCGCGTGCGCGGCAAGGGTGTCGAACCCCGCGCTGTCGAGCACGTACTCCGCGCCGGAGCGCAATTCGGCTCCGTACTGTGCCCACATGCCGCCGGAGAATCCCCCGGCCGCCCCGGTCGCGTCCACGCCGGACGGATCGCGGGGCAGGGTGCGCGCGATGTCGGCGAGCCGCCGGGTCAGCAGTTCGACAGTGGCCGGGTCGGCTCCCTTCTGCGGTCCGAACACCCGGGCGGCGTCCACATAGCGAGTGGTGACATCGGTCAGCACGGTGATCGCGGCCCCGCCGAGACCGCCGGCGTCCTCGATGGCCGCGATCGCTCCCATGCCCCCGTCGGTTGTGGCCGATCCGCCCGCGGCGACCACGATCCGCCACGCTCCGCGCCGCGCCGCCGCCGCGACGAGCATGCCGGTGCCGTAGGTGTTCGCGGCGACCGGATCGCGCGGACCGTTGTGCGCAGTGGTGATACCGCTGGCCGCGGCGATCTCGATCACCGCGGTGCCGTCGTCGGACAGCCCGAAGGTGGCCTCACCGGGGACGCCCCACGGATTGCGTGCCGCGACCGTCACCGGGCGGAGTCGCAGCGGCCCGGTGAGGGCGGCGAGGGTGCCTTCGCCGCCGTCGGCGACCGGGAGGCGCACCGCGCTCGCGCCTGTTTCCTCGGCGCCTCCGGCGATGGCGTCGGCGACCTCGGCGGCGGTATACGTGCCTTTGAAACTGTCGGGACAGACCAGGATCGTCACGCCGCGCGCCCGCCGATCGCCACGGACCCCCGCGCCCCGCCGGGCCGCGCCGGATCGGCAACGGGATTGCCGAAGACCGCCGGGAATTCGCAGATCCGCGTCACTCCACCCGAACGTCCCGGCGGACGGCACCGAACCCCGCGGATTTCCGGCCGCCCCCTCGCGCCGCTGGGTGGGGGCTGCCTCCTCCGGCCGGTCGGCACCGTGCACACGCTCATCGCGACCGACTCTATCGGGCACCGACGGCACGGCGTGTGTGCCCGTCGTTTCCGTGATGCCGCTCCGGCCCTGGTGTCCGGGTCCGCGCGACTTCGGGTCGCGGTGGCGCTGTGCCGGCTACGGCTACCTCCGGCATGTCCTGAGGGTGCAGCTGCCCCTCGCCCGGTCGGCGCGCCTCGGGGACGCGGGGGGCAGTGCTGTCTGCGGCGTGCACCCGGGGGGAGGTGCGTCAGGGGAGATGCATCAGCTGTCGAGCAAGGCCGAACAGACGTTTGCCGAGCTTGATGACGGGAAGCCCCAGTGGAATCAGGAGGATCGTCGCGCACAACACCGCACCGAGGATCCACACCACGGCCGCGAGCAACCCGACCACCGTGCCGAGCACGGCCGTTACGATCCCCAACACCGAATTGAGCAGGGTCTGTATCGCTCGCATGACGACCTTCCTGTTTTCGATTATGCGCTCTTTCCGCTCGACGCGTCGTTGCCCAGATCCCCCGGCCGTCCACTCAGGCGTGCAGCAGCGCCGAGGCCCGGTTGGCGATTTCGGTGCCGACCTCGGTGGTGGTGGCCGTGCCGCCGAGATCGGGAGTGCGCGGTCCGCCGTTGCCGAGGACATCGGTGACCGCCCGGTCGACGGCCGCCGCCGCGACGTGCTCGCCCAGATGATCGAGCAGCATGGCGGCCGCCAGGATCTGCGCCACCGGGTTGGCGATGCCCTGACCCGCGATATCGGGCGCGCTACCGTGCACCGCCTCGAACATCGACGGCGCGTCCCGGGCGGGGTTGATATTGCCCGAGGGCGCCAGCCCCAGTCCGCCGGTGACGGCGGCGGCGAGATCGGAGAGGATATCGCCGAAGAGGTTGGAGCCGACGATCACATCGAGCCGGTCGGGATGCAGTACGATCTCGGCGGCCAGCGCGTCGACGTGCATCTGCCGGGTCTGCACGGCCGGGTATTCCGCGGCGATCCGTTCGAAGATCTCGTCCCAATAGGGCATGGAGTGGATGAGCCCGTTCGATTTCGTGGCCGAGCAGACGCGGCCCGCGCGTTCGGTGGCCCGGTCGAAGGCGTACCGGATGATTCGTTCGCAGCCGACCCGGGTGAAAACGGATTCCTGCAGGACGAATTCGTCCGCCCGGCCGGGATTGTGCCGGCCGCCGATCTCGGAGTACTCGCCCTCGGAGTTCTCGCGCACGATGAGCAGGTCCAGATCGGCGGCGGTGCGGTCGCGCAGCGCCGAGGTGGTGCCGGGCAGCAACCGCACCGGGCGCAGGTTGACGTACTGGCCGAAGGCCCGGCGCAGTGGGATGAGCAGCCCCCACAGCGAGATGTGGTCGGGGACCCCGGGGAAACCGACGGCGCCGAGCAGGATCGCGTCGAATCCGGCGAGCCGCTCCGGTCCGTCGGCGGGCATCATCGCACCGGTGCGCAGATAGTTCTCGCAGGACCAGTCGAATTCGGTCCATTCGATGCCGGGCAGCACCCGGTCGAGAACTTTCGTCGCCTCGGCGGTCACGTCGACGCCGATACCGTCGCCCGGGATCGTCGCGATCCGATAGGAATTCACAGTGGCACTCCGATGTATTTGATCTCGAGGAATTCGTCGATGCCGACCAGGCCGCCCTCGCGGCCGAGACCGGATTCTTTCACCCCGCCGAACGGCGCGGCCGGATTGGATACGACACCCTGGTTCAGGCCGACCATGCCGGTGTCGAGCGCTTCGCTGATCCGCAGCCCGCGCCGCAGACCTTCGGTATAGACATAGCTCACCAGACCGTACGGGGTGTCGTTGGCACGGGCGACGGCCTCGTCCTCGGTGTCGAAGGTCGCGATACTCGCGACCGGCCCGAACACCTCGGTATGGCAGATCTGCGCCGCGTCGGGAACATCCACCAGGACGGTGGCGGGGTAGAAGTTCCCCGGCCCGTCGAGCGGATCGCCGCCCAGCAGTACGCGGGCGCCGCGTGCCCGGGCGTCGGCGACCAATTCGGTCACCTTGGTCACCGCGTCGGTATCGATCAGCGGGCCCACGACGACCCCGGGTTCGGTGCCGCGGCCCAGTGGCAGCTCGCCCATGCGCGCGGCCAGCCGCTCCGCGAATTCGGCGGCCACCCCGCGCTGGACGAGGAACCGGTTCGCCGCGGTGCACGCCTGGCCGATATTGCGCATCTTCGCCGCCATCGCCCCGTCGACCGCCGCGTCCAGGTCGGCGTCGTCGAAGACGAGGAACGGTGCGTTGCCGCCCAGTTCCATCGAGGTCCGCATGACGGTGCGCGCGCACTGCTCGAGCAGTTTCTTGCCCACCGCGGTCGAGCCGGTGAAGGACAGTTTGCGCGAGCGCGGGTCGAGGATGAGCGGTGTCATCAGAGCGCCCGGGTCCGAGGTGGTCACCACGTTCACCACCCCGGCCGGCACCCCGGCCTCGTGCAGGATCCGCGCCAGCGCCAAGGTGCACAGCGGGGTCTGTTCGGCGGGTTTGACCACGCTGGTGCAGCCGGCGGCGAGGGCGGGCCCGATCTTGCGGGCGCCCATGGCCATCGGGAAATTCCAGGGGGTGATGAGCAGGCTCGGCCCGACGGGCTGCCGGGTGACCAGGAACCGGGAGCCGCCGCCGGGCGCGGGCATATATCCACCGCTGGCCGAACCGCAGCGTTTCGCCCGGCTGATCCGCGATATCGCCGACGGTTGCGATGCCCGTCGCGATATCCGCGAG